>NZ_BAAHXD010000006.1:0-101801 GCF_054657115.1 Methyloparacoccus murrellii
ACTGCTGGTGCATCAGGCAATGTCACCGCTCCCCCACCGGAGCGCTCCAAGCATCGGAAACCAGCGTCTCGATGTCGTCGCCTGTCAACGATTCGAGAAATGCCACCAGCGCGTCGATTTCGCCAGCTTCCAGCTGAAGCGGCTTGATGCGTGGATCAAGCAACTCATTGGGTACTCCGCCGCGGTTGTAGAACTCAACCACATCGCGCAACGTCGAGAGCGAACCGTTGTGCATGTAAGGCGCCGTCAGGGCGATGTTGCGCAGCATGGGCGTGCGATATTTCCAACGATCCTCCGGGCGTTGGCTGACCTCGTAAAGCCCCAGATCCTGGGGCTTGGGCTCGGAGACCTGGCCAAGCGCCGCGGTGTCCAGCTCATAGCTCAATCCGGGCGCTACCTGAACCCGCGTCCGGTCCGGCTCGCGCAGCATGGTGTCGGCATAGCCGATACCAGTATTGTGCGGTTGCTGATCGCTGAAGAGGGCTTCTCGCGGACTGATCCCATGGCACTGCGCACAACCGGCCTTGCCAGTAAATAGCGTGAAGCCCGTCTGCGCCAGCGGTGAGAGCGCGCTGCGCTCATGCCCGTAATACCAGCGGTCGAAGGCCGAATTTCCGGATATCAATACGCGTTCATAACTGGCCAAGGCCTGGCCAACCGTATCCATGCTGGGTCCGTGCCGGAAGGCGCGCTCGAACAGTCCCTGGTAATCCGGTAGCGCCTTGAGTTTGTCGAGTACCGCGCCGACGGATGGGTTGCCCATCTCATTGGCGGCCAGGAATGGTCCCCAGACCTGATTTTCCAGCGAAGACTCGCGGCCGTCATGGAACAACCGGCCCAGGTAGGCCACGTTGTAGATCGTCGGTGCATTGCGCCTGACGGTTCGGCCCTCGATGCCAATGGCGGTGGCCTGCTCCTGATGGGTGAAGCCTTGCTCCGGGACGTGACACATTGCACAGGAGAAGGTCTGGTTCAGCGACAGCCGCCGGTCATAGAACAGCTTGCGGCCGAGAGCGATCTTTTCCCGGGTCAGCGGGTTGTCTGCCGGTGTCGGTACGGGCGGCAGTCCCAATACCGGTTGCCGTGCCAGTTTCAGAAGGTCGGCCGGCTGGCCCTGGCGCTGCACGAGTGCGGCTGACCGTGTCCTGTAATCGGCGCCGGCATAACCGGACTTGTCGTCACCGGCGCGCAGCGGTGCGGGCGTCGCGGGTATCGACCGGGATTCGGTGGGCCGATTGCCATTCTCCCGCAACAGGGTTTCGATGTCCGCCAGCACCAGATCCGGGTGCAGCACCGATACCGTATAGCTATTGCGCATCCGGCGCTGACCATCGATCAGATAGACGCGCAGCAGATGCGAGAATTTGCCGGTCGGCTTGCCCTGTTCGTCCACCTCGCGCGCCACCGACTGTTGGTAGTCGCGTAGGATCGGCTGCAGCTCCGCCGCCGAGCGCGTGGTGAGGAAGTGCCAGTCGATGCCACCCGACTGGAATCTCGCGCCGTATTGCGCCATCACTGCCGGTGTGTCGTGCTCCGGATTGAAGCTCAGCGTAATCAGGCGTAGCCGCTCCCTCAGTTCAGGCCGGTCTTTCAGCGTCGATTGCAGGCGATGCAGTACCATCGTTGCCAGCGGGCAGCCATTCACATCGTCGCAGGTGGCGTAGATGAAGCTCAGCAGCACGATGCGGCCGGCATAGAGCTCATGCAGCGTCGTTGCCTGACCGGATGACGCCAGCACCAGCCCATCCGCGGCCTCGCCCATGACCGGCAGGGTGTAACTGCCTGGCTGCGGTGCCGTAAAAGACAGGCTGGAATACCCCGGTGCCAGCGCGGGTGGCTGCTCAGCGCTGACCGATGCGCTGGCCACGGTCATCATCAGTGGCACCCGGAGCAGCCAGGAACCGGGCGACGTAGTTTGGTGCTGCTTGCGCATGCCGAATGTCTCCAGAAACAAGATCCAGAAGCCATGCCCTTGTCGCCACGCGGCCTGAGGGCTGCCGACTCATCGGCCGCCCCGGGTTCATGTCATCCGTGCCCTGCGCGCCGGCATGCCGGATATCGCCGGCTGGCGCCCACCGGATGCCGACGATGCCACGCAGACATCGCTTCGAGCGGGTTTGCGAAATCCTCTCGCCAGGCACCGCACGCAGACAACCGCGTCCTGCGAGAGGGCCAATGGCGGGTGACTGGTTGGCTCCAGGAGCGCGATACCGCACACACGGACTGCGCCGTTCGCAACCCTGGAGCTCTCGCTGTTCAGCCTGCGGGGGCGATAGGGCGGATGAACCGGCCCCGAGGGCCGGTGGTGTTCCCGTCGTTATCGCCTCGCCAGGCCCGGTTTTTCCGGCTGACCTGCCAGTCCGGAATACAGCGCATGTGCGCCGAAGCGCATCTGGTGCGGCCGGCCCAGCTTCTCGGCGGTGAAGTCGATGGCAAAAGACGGTTTCAGTTCCTTGCCATCCCAGGTGAACAGTTTCAGGTACTGCTCGTTATCCTTGCCCTTCTTGTCCCAGTTGGCCAGCAGCGAAGAAGTGTAGTACAGCCGCTTGCCGTCCCAGCTCGACGACACCATGTTGACCTGGGCGCCGATCACCTTTTCGTAGATCTGCACCGGCTTTTCCGGATTGCTGATATCGAAGGCGCGGGTCTTGCCGTCCATGAAGCTGTTCACCCACAGCAGCTTGTCATCGTTGGAGATCGAGATATCCACCGGCAGCGGCACGTCCTTCGGGTTGCCGATATCGGCCACGGCCTTGGCCTGCCATTCACCCTGGGCGTCCTCGTGGATCAGCCAGATCTGCGAGGTCAGCGCGGTGGTGGTAAAGCAATAGTTGTGACTCTCGCCCCAGGCGCAGCGGATTTCCAGCGGTGCGCCGGGCACGTCGAACACCTTCCTCGGCTGCTTGGTGTGCAGGTCCCAGGTCACCACGGTGTTGCCGAAATGCTTCATGGCTTCCGGGTCCTTCAGCATCTTGCCGAAGTCCATCATGTAATTGTTCCAGCCGGTGAAGGACGAGGTCACCAGCAGATTTTTGCGCGGCAGGGCGCGGACGTCGTAGTTGTAGCCGTCGGCATACTTGCCGGTCTTGATGGCACCTTGCAGGTCGCTGTCGGTGGGCATCCAGTGGGTGGCGACATACTCGCCCTCATTAGTGTATTCCACCAGCGCGGTGCGGCCGCCGTGGTCCTTGTTGTTGGACAGGCCGGTGATGATCATGCGGCCGGGCAGGGCATACATGGTGTGCGGCCCGACCACGCCGCCCGACTTGGCGACGAAATCGGTGATCGTCTTGACCAGCCTGGGCCTGGACGGATCGGTCTTGACGTCGAAGATGAAAATCTTGCTGGTATCCAGGCCGCCGGCCCAGAGGTATTGCCGGTCATCGGTGAAATCCGAGTGGTGCGCCTCGTTGCGGCCGCCCACCGAGAGGGTGTGGATGACCTTGCCGAATTTCTCCGATTTCGGATTGACATCGACCGTCACCAGCTTGTCCTGCTCGTCGCCGACACCCTCGGCGCCCAGGGTCCAGACGTAGACATAATCTTCCTGGCCGGTGATCTTCTTCATGTAGGGCGAGGCGCAGGTCTCGTCGGCCGGCAGCGAGGTTGGCGTGAGCGCCATGGCCGACAGGGTGGCGGAGAGTCCGGTCATCAGCAGGCCATGACGGGACGGGCGGGATTGGGATGGTTTTTTCATGATCGCGGTGCTCCTCATCATCTTTGTTGTTGTGGAAGGATCGGGCTGTCCGGGCGGCGCCGCTAGGCTTCCGCCGTCGCGGGGCTGATGCGTGACCGGACGGTCCGGATGGCCGTTACCGGGAAGCCGCCGGCTTCGGCATGCTCGTGGATCATCCGCTCATTCGGGGCGATGTAAAGGCAATAAACCTTGTCGTCCACGACGTAGCTCTCCAGCCATTGGATGTCCGGCCCCATGTTTTTCAGCACCGAGCAGGATCGCTGCGAGATGGCCTTGAGTGCTTCCGGCGACAGCTGGCCGGCTCCCGGTATGTCGCGCTCTATCAGATAGGTGGGCATGATGTGATTCTCCTCCCGGGGGATTGGCGTATTCAGTCTTGCGGATACCGGTTTGCATACTAGACGACCGGTCGTCTAGTATGCAAACAAAATTTTTTCAGGCGCTGAAGTGGCCGTCGATCAGGCTGGCGCAACAGGCTTCCAGCGGGGCCGTCGACTGCTCGATCTTCATGCGCAACAAGGCTCCCTGCCATTGGTTGACCAGCAGATCTGCCATGCTGCCGGTGTCGAGATCCTGCCGGAAAACGCCCTCTCTCTGGCCGCGGCCTATCGCTTCGGCGACCTTGTCCCGGTAGCGGTGAACCGCGCTGCGCAAGGCCTCGCGGCAGAGCGGGCTGGTTTCGCCGATTTCGCCCATCAGGTTGCCGAGCAGGCAGCCGCCGCGGAATTCCCGGCGCGCCGATTCCTCGATCAACTCGCGAAAATAGTTCCGCAGCGCCTGCTGTCCGGTAATATCGGCTCGCTGCAACTGACGGTCCAGCGCCTGGATGAAAGGCTCGATGTAGTGGCCGATAACCTCCGCGCCGAAGGCTTCCTTGCTGGAGAAGTAGTGGTAGAAAGATCCCTTGGGAATGCCCACGCCCTTGAGGATGGCCTGCAATCCGGCGCCGTGATAGCCCTGTTCCATCAGCAGCGTGACGCCTTGATCGAGCAGTCTTTCGCGGGCCGTGGCGGATTGGTCGAGCAGAGTATTCATGTGGACGAGCAGGTTGGTTGCCGCGCTTGTGCGCCGTTGGCCGCCGCTCGTGACCCCGCGGCGGATGCGCGCGCCGGGTCAGGTTTCCTCATGCCGCAGGGTGATGCCCAGCACCTCCAGCAGGAGACCGGCGCCCGCAAGCAGCAGGCCGGCCGGCGCGTTGCCGGGTGCAAGCAGGAAGCTCAGGCCGCCCAGCATGACCAGGGCCAGCGCCAGCATTCGGCGCCGACGCGCGTTTTTGATGAATTTCATCATGAGCGGATCCTCACGTGGCGGGAAAGGGTTCAGAGTCTACCCTGCGCCGCCATGGCCAGGGAATCCATGCGGAAGCTGCGCCAGCGGTGCACTCAGTGCGCCACCCGCGCCTGGCGCCGGAGCTCGGCATGCCGGCGCTCGACCAGGCGCTCGATTCGGCGGCGCAGCCAGCCCAGATCCTCGCGCAGCCTGGGATTGTCCGGATGTTCGATGGCCAGCGTTTCGAGGATGCCGCGGGCGCGCTGGTAGCGATCCAGCGCTGGTTCCAGCTCCTTGGCGAGCTCCCGTCCGCGCCCCAGCTTGATCAGCACCGCGGCGATATCCCGCCGGCGCAGGTCGGCAAAGGCAGGCTGGTTGTCCGGGTGCTCGGCGATCTCCAGGAAGGCGAGAAAGTGCTGTTCGGCCTCCGCCGCGTCGTCCAGGCCGGCCAGCGTGTCGCCGAGGTGGTTGTGGCAGATGGCGAGGTCGCGCCGCAGTTCGGCATCGCCCGGCTCCAGCTGGGCCGCCAGCGCCGCAATGGCGAGTGCGGTCCGGTAGCAGTTCAACGCCCCGGACAGGTCGTCGCGGGCGCGCAGGATATCGCCGATGCGGTTGTGGACCATGGCGGGCGCGCGGACAAAGCGCACCTGATCCCGGTGCCGTTCGGCCAGCGCCTCGAAGCAGGGCAGGGCACGTTGCAGTTCGGCCAGCGCGGCTTCGTTCTGTTGCAGGCCGAGGTGCATCTCGGCCAGCTCCAGATGGCTGCTGGCGAGCTGGAAGGCGTGATCGTCGTCCGCCGGGCATTGCTCGGCCAGCTTGCAGTGCAGGACATGCGCGGCCCGCTGGCTGTGCAGGGCGCCCTCCAGATCGCCGAGCTGGAGCTGGACGTCCCGCGCCTTGGTGTGCAGACGCAGGGGATCATGCTGGTGATCGAGTCCCGGAGCTTCCTGCCTGGCCATGAACACCCGGATGCCGAGGCTCTTGCGGTAATGTTCGAGCGCGTCAGCCCATTGCTGCTGCTCCGCCAGCAGGTCGCCGAGCTGTTCCTGTACCCGGGCAAAATCCCGCTGGCGGGTGCCGTTGTGGGTATCGGCCGCCATGGCACGCACCAGATAGGCGCTGGCGGCCCGGTAGATTTCCAGCGCCTGCCGGCGGGCGCCATGCGCCAGCGCCAGGTCGGCCAGGTACAGTGCCAGCCGGATGCGGCCGGTGATCTCGCCCGGGCTGTCATCCTCCTCGATCAGGCGCTCGCGCAGATCGGCGATCAGCGCCCGCCCATGGACGGCCATGGCCGACAGCGGTCGCCAATCGTCCTCGCTCCGGCAGTGTTCCGCCCGCAGGTACAGCACCTGCAGGGCGGCATCGCGCAGCAGGATTTGTCGCGGGGACGTGGCGGCGATCCGTTGCAGGGTCTGGACGGCCAGCGGAAACAGCGTCACGCCGTGGTCGGTGCGCTGCGCGAGCCCGTGCTGTTCCAGGCTGGTGGCGCCCTGGGCGACATAGGCGATGGCGGCCTCCCGCGTCAGGGGAATTTCCTGGGGTTCGTGGAGCAGGATGGTGAAGATGTCCTCCCGGCGGTCGTCGGCGGCGAGTCCGCCGGCGAGCAGACATTCGACGATGAAGTCCAGGGGCAGGGGATGGGGAGCGAGTTCCGCACCCAGCCGGAGGATATCGCGGGCCGGTCCGCCCAGGACGCGCAGGGATTCCAGCAGGATGGTGGCGCCGTGGGCTTCCTGGGGGGCGGGCGGCGCGCTTGGCCCCGGCTGCGGCGCGTTGATGGCGGCCCGGGTCCTTTTTTCCAGTCGATGCAGCAGCCAGCTGTAGGCGGTGCGCCGGTGGCGGTGGCCTTCGGCCAGGGCGCCGATCATGGCGGCGTAGCGGGGGTGCCGGCCGAGTTCCTCGACCAGCCAGCCGGCGGCGTCGAGTTCGTCGCCACGCGGTGGCCTGTCCCGCGTCAGGATATGCAGTGCGGTCCGTTCGCTGGGCATCGGCAGGTGAACCGGGTCGAACCGCGCATCGTAGCGCTGGCTGCGGCAGATCAGCAGGCTGTGGCCGAACTCGCCCCTGGCGAGCCATTGCTGCAGGACCGGGCCGTTGAGGTCGTCGGGCAGATCGTCGACGATCCAGAGGTAGGGTTTGCCCGCCTGTTCCAGCGTTTGCCGCAGTTCGGCTAGGATATCGCCGAAGCGGCTGTCGTCGCGCAGGCCTGTGTCGGGTCTGAGGTGCCGCAGCAGGGCCAGCAATTGCGGTTTCAGGGCGGGATTCTCGGCCAGTTCGGCGAGTTGCGCTGCCGGCCGTGCCGCCATCGCCGACAACCGGTAGACACCGCCCGGGTAGGCCGCACCGAAGCGGAAGGCGTATTCCCGGCTCAGAAGGCTCTTGCCGACGCCGGCGTCGCCGGACACCACCGCGCAACGGCACGGACCGGGCGAGCCGCCATGGCCGTGGAGGGCGGTGTGCACGTCCCACAGCTCGCGTTCGCGCCCGACGAACAGTCCTGGCGGCCGGCTCAGGCTGTCGTAGGGTTCCAGCCAGTTCTGCCTCGGCGCGGGATACAGCGCGCCCAGCGTCCCTCCGGAAAGCCTCTCGCAATGGCCTTGCAGGCGCTCCGCGAGTCCGGCGAAGTCGACCGGATGGCCGGTTTCCGGCGATGCCCCGATGATGGTCCGGCGCAGCGACAGGGGATAGACATGCTTGATGCCAGGTTCCGGGTTGACCAGCAGCAGACGCCCGCTGTCGGTGGCGGGCGCCTGCCGGCAGGCGACGTGCACCATCGCCAGGTGGGCCTGGCAGCCGCGAGACAGGAAGAAGCTTTCCGACGCCCAGCCCAGGAAGCAGCGTGAGGTGGCCAGCTTGGGCTGGATATCGGGATCGCCGCCGGCCTCGTAGGCAAAGCAGGCCAGCCCGCGACCGGCCAGCGCTGCCGTCAACCGTTTGACGGCAGCGCTGGCGGCATGGTCGTGACAAATGAAAATGTCATACGGGCCGGACAAAATCAGCGCTCCTGGAGGAAGGGTGGGGCTTGCAAGACCCGCCATTGTATCCCGAATGGGGCAGTGCCTTGCCGTGGTGCAACTGCCTTGGCGGGTATCCGGGAGCCTTGGCCGATGCGCTCGGCAGGCCCTGGCGGCGGTTGTGTATGATGAGGATCATCTTCCATCCGGATAATCGATGCCGCATGAGTCACCCGCGCTGGTCCCTGGTGCCCGATGGCGATGCGGCATTCCGCCTGACACTGGCGGGAGACTGGGTGATCGACATGGCCGGCCGGGTGGGGCTCGATGCCTTGCTGGCCACGCTCCGGACGCTTCCCGACGGAGCGCGGCTGCACCTGGATGGCGATGGACTCGGACGCTGGGACAGCTTGCTGATGACCTGTCTGCTGGAGGTGCGGGCCGCCTGTGAAGCCCGCCGCATGGGGCTGGATGATCACGCCTTGCCGTCCGGGGCCCGGGCATTGCTGGTGCTGTCGGCGGCGGTGCCGGAGCGGGAGGGGGCGCCACGCCATGGCCGCGGCCTGCTCTGGCTGGCGGAGCTGGGGGAGGCGGCCAGGCGGCTGTGGCAGGATGCGCTGTTCCTGACCCGCTTCCTCGGGGAGTCGACCCTGGCGGCATGGGCGCTGGTGGCGGGCAGGGCACGTTACCGGCGCATCGACCTGTGGTTGCAGATCCAGGCGTGTGGCCCCTCGGCGCTGCCCATCGTGACGCTGATCAGCCTGCTGGTGGGGCTGATCCTGGCCTTCGTCGGTGCCGCTCAGCTGGCCCTGTTCGGCGCCCAGCTGTACATCGCCGATCTGGTTGCCCTGGGCATGACCCGGGAAATGGCCGCGCTGATGACAGCCGTCATCATGTCGGGACGTTCCGGCGCGGCTTTCGCCGCCCAGATTGGCACCATGAACGTCAACCTGGAGGTTGCGGCCCTGCGCGTGATGGGGTTCGATCCCGTCGAGTTTCTGGTGTTGCCCCGGATGCTGGCGTTGATTCTGGCGATGCCGTTTCTCTGCCTGTATGCGGATTTGATGGGCATCATCGGCGGCGGGCTGGTCAGCGTGACTTTCTTCGATATTCCCCTGACCCAGTTCGTCCATCGTGCGGCCGAGTCGGTGCATCTGGCGGACTTCCTGATCGGTATCTTCAAGTGCGGGCTGTTCGGCGTGCTGATCGCCCTGGCCGGCTGCATGCGGGGCATCCAGTGTGGACGCAGCGCTTCGGCGGTCGGCGAGGCCACCACGTCGGCCGTGGTGACCAGCATCGTCTTCATCGTGGTGGCGGATTCCATTGTCACCCTGGTCTGTGACCGGCTGGGCATCTGAGCAGCCCTCCCATGCGCGAGGCCATCATCACCGTCGAGAACCTCACCATGGCCTATGGCGATTGCCTGATCCAGCGTGACCTGAACTTTTCCGTCAACCGGGGCGACATTTTCGTCATCATGGGCGGCAGCGGCTGTGGCAAGAGCACCCTCCTCATGCATCTGATCGGTCTCCAGTCTCCGGCCCACGGGGCGGTCTACTACGGGGAGCGGAACTTCTGGCGCGCCAGCACCAAAACGCGCCAGCAAATCCTGCGGCGTGTCGGTGTGCTGTTCCAGAGCGGCGCGCTGCTGAGTTCCCTGACCCTGGCGGAGAATATCGCCCTGCCCTTGACGGAGTTCACGCGCCTGTCCCCGCAGCAGATCGCCAGGCTGGTGTCCTACAAGCTGGCGCTGGTGGGGCTGGCGGGCTTCGAGGATTACTACCCGTCCGAAATCAGCGGCGGCATGCAGAAGCGCGCCGGGCTGGCCAGGGCCATGGCCCTGGATCCCGAGATCCTCTATTTCGACGAGCCCTCGGCCGGGCTGGATCCCATCAGCGCCAAGCGGCTGGATGACCTGATCAAGAGTCTCAGGGACAGTCTCGGCGCCACGGTGGTGATGGTGACCCATGAGCTGTCGAGCATCTTTGCGATCGGGACCAACGCGATCTTTCTCGATGCCGAGAGCCGCACGGCGATCGCCGCCGGCCCGCCGCGCCAGCTGCTGGCCTCGGAGGATCCAAGGGTCCGCCGTTTCCTGACCCGCGATGGCTCGATGGTTGTTCCGGACGCGACGGAGGCGATGGCATGAGCAAGCCGGTCAGCGCGATGGCCATCGGCAGTTTCCTGGTTGGCGGCCTTGCCCTGCTGGTCGTGGCCCTGCTGGTGTTCGGTGGCGGCCAGTTCTTCAAACCCAGGATACATTGGGTCGTCTACTTCGATACCTCGCTGAATGGCCTCAATCTGGGGGCGCCGGTCAAGGTGCAGGGCGTTCAGGTGGGCATCGTCAAGGAAATCGAATTGCAACTCGACCGTAGCCAGCAGCGCCTGGTCAAACCCGTGGTGTTGGAGATCGAGCCTTGGCGACTGGCGGGGCCGGATGGCTCGCCATTCGACCTGTCGCTGATGCCGGGCGGCCAGCGGCGCGAGGAGCTGCAGAAGCTGATCGACGCCGGGCTCCGGGCGCGGCTGGAAGTGCAGAGTATTCTGACCGGGCTCCTGTATGTGGACCTGGATTTCCACCCCAGCCAGCCCCCGCGGCTGATGGGACTCAACTACAAGGACATGCCGGAGGTGCCGTCGATTCCGCCGACGGTCGACGAGATGCTGACCACGCTGGAGGATGTGGCCCGCAAGATTCGCGGCATGCCGCTGGATCGGATGATCAGCGACCTGGCGGCAACCCTGGCGGACATCCGCGAGCTGGTGGCGTCGGAGGAAACCCGGCGGTCGCGGCTGGCTCTGGCAAAGGCGCTGGACAGCGCGCAGCGGGTGCTGGGCCGGCTGGATGAATCCCTGCCCCCGGCCATGAGCCAGCTGGATCAGGCCCTGGCCGGGGTGGGGCAGGCTTCCCGCGACATCAGCGACACCGCGCGCGAGTCGACCGCGGTGCTCCGGGAGATCCGCGGGCAGACCGGCCCCTTGCTCAGGACGGCCGAGAGTACCCTGCTCAAGGCAACCGATGCCCTGGAATCCACCCGGCGGGCGACCGGCAGCATCGCCGATGCCGCCGGCAGCGACTCAACCCTGCAGGCCGCCATGGAGGAGCTGCGCCGGGCCGCCCAGTCGCTGCGGCAGCTGACCGAGCTGCTGGAGCGCCATCCGGAGTCGATGCTGTTCGGCAAGCCGGACTGACGCCGCCGTGGTGGCAGGCCCGTGCGCCGCCCGTGCTATGCTCGGCGCGAATCCGGTGCGGCCCGAACCTGGGCCGGGATGACTCATGCTTCGGGAGTTCAGCAGTATGCATGGCAGGACGCAACGGTCCCCTTTCGGCAAATTCCTCCCGCTGGCGGCGGTTGCTCCGCTGGCGCTGCTGCTGTCGGCCTGCCTGGGGCCCTCGCAGCCGGATCAGTTCTACATGCTGCGGGCGGTCGATGAGTCCTCTGCCGCAAGCTATCCCGGCCAGGGGCCGCTGGTGGGGTTGGGGCCTGTCCGGATCCCGGCCTATCTGGATCGTCCGCAAATGGTCGTCGCCGCTTCCGGGCAGGAGTACCGGCTGTCGGAAGACCATCGCTGGGCCGAGCGGCTGGATGACAACATCGCCCGGGTTTCGGCCCAGAACCTTGCCGGCATGATTCCGTCGGATCGCATCCTGCTCCATCCCTGGCCGCGCGAGCCCAGGCCGGATGCCCAACTGGCCGTGAACGTTCAGGAAATGCACGTGGATCCGGTCGGGCAGGCGCGCCTGACGGTGCTCTGGACCTTGCGCCATGGCGACGACGCGACGCTCAGCCGCAGGTTCGCCTGCCGCCAGCCGGCCTCGCGGACCGACTATCCGCAGATGGTAGAAGCCTTCAGTCAATGTCTGGCGCGCCTGAATCGCGAGATGGCCGGCGCCGTTCGGGGGCTTGGCCCGGCGCGCTGAGGTCCCGGCCCACCAGCCGTAGCCGGTGGGTCGGGTCCCCTGCGCAGGTTTGTCCCGGCCCGGCCGGTGTTGCTGAACGAGCTGCGCCGCCATGGCCGCGCCGCGGTTCCCGCGCATGACCAGTTTTTCACGTCCGGCACATGCAAAACCCGCCGTTGCCAGGTGGCGTGCGTCGGTGATACGCCCCCGGGATGCTATGATGGCCCCCGGATGCGTTAATATCCCGCGTTTTTCTGGATTTTCGACGCAATTGGCAGAGATTCTGGCGAGCATGGGGCTTTCTTCCGCGCTTTCCTGGCTGGCGGGGCTCGGTCCCCGGGCGATGCCTGCCAAGGCCAGGACGCCGAGCCACCCTGCCGTACCGGGGGATTGGAACATGCCCAGCGAGAACCGCCGCGATTGTCGCCTGTGAAGATACCCTACTCATATTCCCCCGGGTTGCCATTGCCGCAAGGCGTGCATCTCGCCAAGGATGGCGTCAACTTCGCGCTGTTCAGTCGGCATGCGACACGGGTCTGGCTGCTGATCTTCGAGAGTGCGGAAGCGGCCTACCCGGCGCAGACCATCGAACTGGACGCCACCCGCTGCAAGACGGGCGATATCTGGCACATCCGGCTCATCGGTGCCGGGCGCGGGCTGATCTATGCCTACCGCGTCGACGGACCGTTCCTGCCGGAGCAGGGGCATCGCTTCGATGCCGGCAAGACCCTGATCGATCCCTATGCGACGGCGCTGGCCAGTCCGCGGCATCTCGATTTCGGCGTCATCTGCCAGACCGGCGACCCGGAACAGGCCGCCTGCCCGGTCGCGCCGGCGGTGGTGAAATGCGTGGTGACCGGCAATGGTTTCGACTGGGAGGATGACCGGCCTCTCTACCATGCCTGGTCGGACCTGGTCATTTACGAGGCGCATGTGCGCGGCCTGACCGTGCACCCCTCGTCGCAATCCCGCGCGCCGGGCACGTTTCTGGGGGTGATCGACAAGATTCCCTATCTGAAATCGCTCGGTGTCAATGCCGTCGAATTCATGCCGCTGCAGGAGTTCAATCCCGACGAGATCACGACCACCAACCCGGCCAACGGCAGCCGGCTCACCAATTACTGGGGCTACAACACCCTGGCGTTTTTCGCCCCGTTCGAGGGATACGGTTCGCGGCTGTATCCCGGCTGCCAGATCGACGAGTTCAAGACCATGGTCAAGGCCCTGCACAAGGCCGGTATCGAGGTGCTGCTGGATGTCGTCTTCAACCATACCGCCGAGGGCAACGAGACCGGGCCGACGCTGAGCTTTCGCGGCCTCGACAACGGCATTTTCTACATGCTGGAGGATGACCGGCGGTTCTACAAGAACTACTCCGGCTGCGGCAACACGATGAACTGCAACCACCCGGTGGTGCGCAACTTCATACTCGACTGCCTGCGCTACTGGGTGGTGGAAATGCATGTGGACGGCTTCCGTTTCGACCTTGCGTCGATCCTTGGTCGCGATCGCGACGGCAGCCTGGTGCCGAACCCGCCGTTGCTGGAGCAGATCGCCGAGGATCCCATCCTGCGCGACGTGAAGCTGATCGCCGAGGCCTGGGATGCCGGCGGGGCCTACCTGGTCGGCCGTTTTCCCGGTGAGCGGTGGTCGGAATGGAACGGCCTGTTCCGCGATGACATCCGCCGCTACTGGCGCGGCGATAGCGGCATGACCGGGGTCTTCGCCAGCCGGCTATGCGGTAGCGCCGACATTTACGAGCACAGCGGCAAGGCTCCGGTCAACAGCATCAATTTCGTTACCTGCCACGACGGGTTCACCCTGGCCGATCTCGTCAGCTACGAACGGAAGCACAACCTTGCCAACGGCGAGGGCAACCGCGACGGCAGCAACGACAACTACAGCAGCAATCACGGCTGCGAGGGCGAGACCGCGGACGAGGGTATCCGCCACCTGCGGATGCGGCAGATGAAGAATCTGCTGGCAACGCTGTTCGTCTCGCGCGGCGTGCCGATGCTGCTCGGCGGCGATGAATTCTGCCGGACGCAGCATGGCAACAACAATGCCTACTGCCAGGACAACGAGATATCCTGGTTCGACTGGTCGCTGCTGGAGAGGAATCAGGGTTTCTTTCGCTTCGTCAAGTCCCTGATTGCCTTACGCCGCCGTTACCCGGTGCTGTCCAGCGAGCGTTTCTATAGCCCCGAGGAGATCAGCTGGTTCAACCCGTCCGGACATCCGCCGGACTGGCACGCGGATGGAGCGATTGGCTGCCAGATCCATCAGGAGCAGGGCGGACAGCTCCTCTGTCTGCTCGCCAATCCCACCCATCAGGGGGTTGCGTTCCATTTGCCGGACCCGCCCAGGGGGCGGCATTGGGAGCGGTTGCTGGATACCGGCGCAGCGGAGCCACGGGATATCTGCGAGCCGGGCAATGGCATCCAGCTGAAGCGGGGTGATCCGATCGTCCTGCTGGATCGTAGCTTCGTGTTGCTCGCGGCTCACTGACCGCGAGCCCACCGCATTCATGTCGAGGCTGCGGGTGAGTCGTTCGCACACGGCCTTGACGTGTCGGAAGGGCCTGTTGCTGGCGGTTTGTCTGGCGCTCGCCGGTTGCGAGTTGATCGGTCCTGACTTCCGGAAGCCGGATAGCGAAACTGGCAGTGGCTGGCTGGATGCACGGGATGGCCGGCTCAGCCAGCGCAGTCCGGACCATCGGGCCTGGTGGAAAACCTTCAGCGACCCGGTTCTGGACCAGTTGATCCAGGCGGCGTACCGGCAGAATCTCTCGCTGCGGGAGGCAGGCCTGCGGATTCTTGAGGCACGTGCGCAGTTGGGTATCGCGGTCGGCGACTTCTACCCCCAGAAACAGTACCTGACCGGCTTCACTGACTATCTCAAGCTACCGTCGGGTGCGCCCAGTGAGCGGCTTCCCAATCAGGATGGAAATCTTGCGCCGTTCTGGTGGAGCCGAGTGGGGATCGGGGCAAGCTGGGAGCTGGATATCTGGGGCAAGTTCCGGCGAGCCATCGAGGCAGCCGATGCCCAGATGCTGGCGAGCATAGCCGCCTATGATTCGGCGATTGTTTCACTGACGGCGGATGTTGCGACGACATACATACGGATTCGCACGCTCGAGAAAAAGCTGGATATTGCTCGCAACAATGTTCAGGCGCAGCTCAGCAACTTGCGGATTGCGGAGGCTAAGTTCCGCGGTGGCAGCTCATCCCGGCGCGATATCGAACAGGCACGAACGGTACTCGGGGGGACCCAGGCGTCGATTCCAATGCTTGATGCGCAGCTGCGCCAGGCAAAAAACGCACTCAGCCTGCTGCTGGGGCAACCGCCCGGCGACTTGCAGAAACCCCTGGGTTCCGGTCAACGCTATGCGCAGATTCCGGCACCGCCGGTGCAGGTCGCGGTAGGCATCCCGCTCGATCTCCTGCGTCGCAGACCGGACATCCGTGAAGCCGAGTATCAGGCGCAGATGCAGTCGGCCCAGATCGGCATCGCCAAGGCCCAGCTCTATCCCGCGTTGTCCCTGAGCGGCAGCTTTTCCTTCGTTTCCTCCACGGCGAATGGCATGAGTCTGGGTGACATGTTTCAGTGGGGCAATCAGTTCTACCGTTTTGGCCCCGCCGTACAGTGGAACATCTTCAACTATGGCCAGATCACCAATCAGGTGCGCGCCAACGATGCACTCTTTCAGGCGAAGCTGGTGAATTACCAGAATGCCGTGTTGAACGCGCAGAGGGAAGTTGAGGATGGATTGATCGCCTTCCTCAAGGCTCAGGACACGGCTGAATATCTGGCGCAGAGCACCGCCGCTGCAAAACGCTCGCTGGAGCTCGCCACCCTGCAATACAAGGAGGGCATCGCCGATTTCACCACGGTCCTGACGGCGGAACAGTCTTTGCTTTCCCAGCAGGATAATTTTGCGTCCGCCCTGGGTGACATCGCGACAGGACTGGTCAGCGTCTATCGCGGCCTGGGTGGCGGCTGGCAGATTCGCGAGGGACAGGCCTTTGTGCCGGAGCCCATCAAGGCCGCCATGGCCAGACGCACGGATTGGGGTGATCTCCTGGCGCCCATTCCGGTACCCGAGGGGCCAGCCAAAGGCACCGTGCGAATGCCGGACTGGTAGAGACTTCATGAGCGCCCTTGCATGACGCGGAAAAACTCTTCAAACACCCCTGCATGGACAAGCCGGTACGGCTATGCGTCGATTTTCAGGGGGATTGCCATAGGCGCTGCCCTTGGCCTTGCCGGCTGTGATTCCCCCAACGCCTATCAGGCGCCACCCCCGCCCGAGGTGACGGTGAGCCATCCCCGGCAGGGCATGGTGACACGTCATCTTGAGTTTACCGGGAATACCCAGGCGCTCTATACCGTGCAATTGCGGGCGCGAGTCGAGGGCTTTCTGGAGCAGGTGCTGTTCAGGGAGGGCGATATTGTCCAGGAAGGACAGGTTCTGTTTGTCATCCAGCAGAATACCTACCAATCCAAACTCAAGGAAGCCGAGGCGAAGCTGCTGGCCGCCAAGGCCCGATTGCTGCATTCGGAAACCGAATTCAACCGCTTTACCGGACTGCTGCAACAGGATGCGGCGGCCCAGACGGATGTGGATCGCTGGCATTACGAACGCGATGCCAACCGGGCGGATGTGATGTCTGCCGAGGCCCAGGTGGAACTGGCCAGACTCAACCTCAGCTACACAACGGTTAAGGCGCCCTTCCAGGGGCGCGTCAGCCGGCGGTACAAGGACCCTGGCAACGTGGTGGGTGCCGGGGAAGAGACGGTCCTGGCGGATATCAACAAGATTGATCCCATTTACGTTTACTTCACCATCAGTGAGCAGGATCTGCTGCGAATACGGAGAGAAAATCCGGATGTCACCGCCAGGACGGCCCGGCCCAACTTGCCGGTCGATGTGGGTTTTGCGAACGAAAGCGGTTTTCCGCATCGCGCCCGGCTGGACTATGCCGACATTCAGGTGGACAGCAACAGCGGCACTCTGCAACTTCGTGCCACTTTGGCCAATTCCGATTATCGGATTCTCCCCGGCTTGTTCGCTCGGATCCGTGGTGAGCGGTCCCAGCCGCAGGACAGCCTGCTGCTGCCCGAGGAGGCGATAGGCTATGACCAAGGCGGCAGCTATGTGCTGGTCGTCGATGACCAGTCCATGGTCTCTCGCCGTGGTGTCACCCTGGGACCGCTGGTCGATCGGGAATATGCCATCGATGCGGGGCTCTCGCTGGCCGACAATGTCATCGTCAATGGCCAGATGAGGGCTATTCCGGGGCACAAGGTCAAGGCCGTCCCGGCGGGGGCAGGAGCGCCATGATTTCCCGGTTCTTCATCGAACGGCCCATCTTCGCCAACGTCATCGCGATCATCACCATCATCCTGGGGCTGGTCAGTCTGTTCAATCTGCCGATCGCCCAGTATCCGAATATCGTTCCGCCGACCATCCAGGTGCTGACCCGCTATCCGGGCGCCAGCGCCGAGATCATCGCCAAGACCGTCGGCATTCCCATCGAACAGGGCGTGAACGGGGTCGAGAATTCGCTGTACATGTCCTCGACCAGCGGCTCGGACGGCACCTATACCCTCACCATCACCTTCCGGGTCGGCACCGACCTGAACGCGGCGCTCAGCCTGGTGCAGAATCTGGTGAATGGCCAGCTGGCGCAGCTGCCGGACGCGGTGCAAAAGCAGGGCATCAACATCCGCAAGGTCTCTACCAACATCCTGCAGGCGGTCAGCGTTTATGCCGAGGGCGAGCGCTATGACGAAACTTTTCTGTCCAATTACGCCCTGATCAACCTGCAGTACCCCCTGGGGCGGATTCCCGGCGTGGGCCAGGTGAAGGTGCTCGGGGCAGGTTCATACAGCATGCGCATCTGGCTGAACCCGGAACGGCTCAAGTACTTTGGTCTCACCACCGTGGATGTGGCGGATGCGGTCAAGCAGCAAAATACGCAGGTGGTCGCCGGTCAGTTGGGGGGGCCACCGGTCCCGGATGAGCAGTTCTTTCAGCTGACCGTGAATGCACTGGGCCGACTGGACGATGTCGCGGAGTTCGAGGACATCATCGTCAAGACCGTACCGCCCAAATCCGGCCAGGCCGCCCAGATCGTCCGTATCCGCGACATCGCCCGGGTGGAGCTGAGCCAGCAGGCTTACAGCAATTTCGCCGGCTTTTCCGGACACAAAGCCGCTCAGATACTGGTCTATGCCCTGCCGGGCGCCAATGCCATCGAGGTTGGCAGGCAGGTCCGCCAGGAGGTGGAGCGGCGCGCCAAGGAGTTTCCCGAAGGCCTGACCTACGCCATCCGCTACGATACGACCGAGTTCATCCAGCAGTCGATCGATGCCGTCTACGAGACGCTGTACGAGGCGGGGCTGCTGGTACTGGCGGTCGTGGTGATTTTCCTGCAGAACTGGCGCGCCACGCTGGTGCCGGCCACCACGGTGCCCGTGACCATCATCGGTGCCTTCGCGGCCATGGCCATGCTGGGTTTCTCGGTGAATCTGATGACCCTGTTTGCCCTGATCCTGGCCATCGGCATCGTGGTGGATGACGCCATCGTCATCGTTGAAAACGCCTCGCATCATATCGAGAAGGGCCTGAGTCCCAAGGCGGCCGCCATTAAGGCGATGAGCCAGATGACCGGCCCGGTGATCGGCATTACCCTGGTGCTTTCAGCGGTATTTCTGCCCGCCGCCTTTCTGCCGGGCATTACCGGACAACTCTTCCGTCAGTTCGCGCTGGTGATCGCCGCGACTGCCATCATCAGCGCCATCAACGCCCTGACGCTCAAGCCGGCGCAATGCGCGATGTATCTCAAGCCGCGTGCGGCGGATTACCGGCCGAACGCCTTCTATCGTGCCTTCAACCGGGTGTACGGTGGTGTTGAGAATGCCTACACAGCCCTGGTGCGCTGGATGGTGCAGCGGCCGGTGTCCATGAGTCTGGTGTTCTTTTCGATCATCGCCGCCGGCGGCTGGCTGTTCGTCCACCATCAGGCCGGGTTTCTGCCGATCGAGGACCAGGGTTACGCCATCGTCGTGGGCAAATTGCCGGAGGGTGCCGCCCAGCCACGCGTCCGGGCGGTGGTCAAGCGGGTGGAGGCGGTGCTGAAGGAGACCCCGGGCATTGCCGACTGGGTCACGATCGGCGGGTTTTCGATGCTGGATGCCGCGAATCTCAGCAATGCCTTCAGTCTGTTCGCCATCTACGAGCCCTGGGAAAAACGCGGGGCGGGGCTGGACCAGAAGTCGATACTGGCGGAACTCAAGCGGCGTCTGGACCCTATCCAGGAGGCCCGTATCGCCACGGTGACGCCGCCACCCATTGCCGGTCTGGGCCAGGCCGGCGGTCTGCAGTTGATGATCGAGGACCGCCGCAGCCTCGGCTTGCCGGAATTGCAGCGTGCCGTGCTGGAGATGCAGCGGGCCGGGGCGACCCAGTCCGGCCTGGCCTTCCTCGGGACGACCTTCAGCGCCCAGAGTCCGCAGCTCTTCCTGGATATCGATCGGGTCAAGGCGCAAACCCTGTCGGTGCCCATGGATAACGTTTTCGGGACGCTGCAGGCTTTTTTGGGGTCATCCTATGTGAACCTGTTCAACAAGTTCGATCAGTCCTTTCAGGTCTATGTGCAGGCGGATGCCCCTTACCGTCTGAAAATCGATGACATCAAGAACCTGAATGTCCGCAACTCGAAGGGCGCGATGGTACCGCTCGGGGCTCTGCTGAAAGTCGAACGGCAAGTGGGCTCCGAACTGGTGACCCGCTACAACCTCTACCCGTCTGCCTCGGTCTTCGGTGCGCCGGCGCCCGGCTTCAGCGGCGGGGATGCCATTCACCTGATGGAACAGATGGCGGACAGCGTGTTGCCGCGCGGCCTGGCCATGGACTGGACGGCCACCGCCTACCAGCAGAAGCTGCTGGGCAACACCGCCTACTATGTCTACGCCCTGTCCTTGTTGCTGGTGTTTCTGGTCCTGGCGGCGCAATACGAAAGCTGGCTGAGTCCCCTGGCCGTGATCATGGTGGTGCCGATGGCCCTGGTCGGGGTTGTTCTGGCCCAGATTGCCCGCCACTTCGACAACAATCTCTATACGCAGGTGGGCCTTGTGCTGATGATCGCGCTGGCCAGCAAGAATGCGATTCTGGTGGTCGAGTTTGCCCGGGAGTTGCGCGAGGAGGGCCACTCAATCGTCGAAGCAGCGGTCGAGGCCACCCGTCAGCGGTTTCGGCCGATCCTGATGACCTCATTCGCCTTCATTCTGGGCGTTGTTCCGCTGCTGAAGGCGCACGGGGCGGGCGCAGCCAGCCAGCAGGCCATCGGCACGGTAGTGTTCGGCGGCATGCTGGCCTCCACTCTGCTGGCCATTCCTTTCGTGCCGGTCTTCTATGTGATCACCCAGCGCTGGAGTGACCGCCGAAGCGCCTCTGTCCGGGCATGAACCGCCGGGGGACCATGCCGCACGGCACGCGCTGGGTCCCCTGCCGACACGGTCAAGGTGCGACGGCCTGGGTGGACACGAACTGGCCGCCGAGGTTGTCGGTGATCTCGGCCTTCAGCTCGCCCGCCCTGTCCGGCACGAAATAGAAGCGGAAATTGGGGTCGGCGCTGATGGCGATGTCGGTCCTGGCCGTCAGCACGGGCTGGCCATCGAAGCTGACTTTCACCTGATTGACGAAGTGGGCGGGTTTCACCATGCGGCTGATCTGGTCCATCTGCAGGCCGGTAATGTTGGGATGGCTGACCAGTAATTGCACCGCGTTCGGTTGGCTCAGTGTGGCCTTGTCGCCGTCGAACTTGAATTTCATCTTGCCCATGCGCGCCATGGCCGCTTCCAGATCGGTGCCGATGGGCGCCGAGCAGCCGCCGCTCGCCTTCACGAAGGCCTTGGCCATGTGCAGCTTGCCGTCGTTGGTTTCGGCGATGGCGCGAATGTGGGTATAGGCGTTGAAACGCATGCGGGTGGCGATGTCGGCCCGCCCGCTCGCCGGCGTGAAGTCGAAGGACGCCGAAAACGGCACCGGGTTGTTGTCGATCACCAGCGTGATGTTGCGGATGTAGCGATCCTGGCTCTGCGGAAAACGGCTGGTCACCTGGATCGGCACGAGCGCCGGATCCTCGGCCCGGTAGGGTGCCGTGATGGCGATGGTGTCCTGGTCTTCCGCGATGGTTTTGCCGGGGAACAGCTTCTCCTTGAGCACCGTGTTCCAGGCGGTTTCATCCTCGCCCTCGGCGCGGATGGCGGGCGATCCGAGGGTCAGCGCGATCAGGACGAGCGTCAGCGGCAGGTGGGTGGGTTGCATCGGTGGTCTCCTTCGGAAATGGCGGGGTGATTCGTGTTGGCCGTCGGTCGGGTTGGATTGGCAAGGGCTGATGGCTGGTGGTACGGCTAGTCCTCTTCCCATTCCAGTTCCGCATAGGCGCCGGCGACATTGCGCTTGTGGAACTCGTCGAACAGTTGCCAGTCCGGCCGCAACCGCTGACCGACCTCATCCATGGCCTGCTCCAGGGTGCGGCCGGCCTTCAGCGCGGCCCGGACATCGGTCTGCAGGGCCTTGAGATAATCGGCCTCGCCGGTCAGGGCCAGCGGCCAGGCGGCGGTGACCGGGCCATGGCCGGGAATGACGCGCGCGGCCGGAATCGTGCGCAGCTTCTCGATCTCTTCCAGCCAGCCCTTGAGGCTGCCGTCGACAACCGGGATATGCCCCATGAACAGCAGGTCGCCCAGCCAGAGGGTCGCGGTCCTGTCGTCGTAGACGCTCAGATCGTTGTCCGTATGCGCCGTCGCGTGCGCCGTGAGCCGCAGCGTGCGGCCGCCGAGATCGAGTTCCAGTGTGTCCCGGACCGGCAGGTCGGGCGGGACGAAATGGGCCGGCGACAGCGAGAAGCCCAGCTCCCGGCTGGCCTTCTCCTGGTAGTAGGGCGCCCGCAGCAGCATGGCCTGCTCCAGCTTGTGGTGGCCGACGAAGCGCACCCCCGGCTGCTTGAAGGCCAGGTTGCCGTAGATGTGGTCGGGATGCACATGGGTATTGATGACGTAGCAGACGGGCGTCTTCGTGGTTGCCTCGATCTGCCGTTTCAGGGCCTGGCCCTGCTCCGGGCTGCCGCCGCTGTCGACGACGGCGACGCAGCGCTCGCCGATGATGAAACCGATGTTGGCGATTTCCCCCCGGTTGTGCACGTCCGGCAGTTCGTGCCGGCCCTGATGGACCTGGATGCCGGGCGCGACCTCGCGCAGGTCGAGGTCTGCCGCCGCTGCCGTCAGGCTGAGGACGAGGCCGAGCCATGGCAGGCCGCGAAGGAGGGGGAGCGGTATCGGGAGCGCTGGCATCGGCAGTCCTCTGGCGGGCGAGAAGGGCATGGATTTTGACATGGTCGCCTTGCGATTCAAGTGCGATGCCCGCGCCGGCCGGGCATCGCGAGCCACCCGGGAGCCCTCAGGAACCTGGGCAGTCCGGGTGGCCACTAATGGCCGCGAGCGCCCGCGATGGCAAGCCGCCGTGTCGTTGACTTTTAGGACGAATTCCTTCAAGTTACGCACCCAGCGCGCGATCCGGGAGTTTTTCCCTAAAACACTAGGGTTCAATGACTGCGCCTCGTTTAGCTGACCCAGCTAGAAAAAACGTTTGCAAACGTGTTTTACCTTTATTTTGAGGAGGATAAACAATGAAGAGCTCTTTGAAGAGTTTGCTGCTGTCGACGGCCGTCGCAACGGCCCTAGCGGCTCCCAGCCTGAGCTTCGCCAATGCCGAAGTCGAGAAGCTGTCGCGCGATCCGGCTAACTGGGCAACCTGGGGCGGCGACTACTTCGGTACCCGTTTCACCACCCTGACCCAGATCAACAAGGACAACGCCAAGAATTTGCAGCCCATGTGGACCTTCTCGACCGGCGCCCTGCGCGGTCACGAAGGCGGTCCCCTGGTCGTCAACGGTCTGATCTACATTCACACCGGTTTCCCCCACAAGATCTACGCACTGGACCAGGACACCCACAGCGTCGTCTGGGAATATGAGTATGCCGCCGACAAGGGCACCGATCCCCAGCAGGTCATCGGCGTGATGTGCTGCGACGTGGTCAACCGCGGTCTCGCCTACGGCGACGGCAAGATCTTCATGGCCCAGGGTGACGCCACCCTGATCGCGCTGGACGCCAAGACCGGCAAGATGGTCTGGAAGGTCAAGAATGGCGATCCCAAGGCAGGCATGACCAACACGGCAGCCCCGCTGGTCGTCAAGGACAAGGTTCTGGTTGGCATCTCCGGCGGTGAGTTCGGTGTGCGCGGTTTCCTGGCCGCCTACAACGTCAAGGACGGCAGCCTGGCGTGGAAGACCTACAGCATGGGTCCCGACGCTGATATGAAGATCGATCCGGAAAAGACCATGACCTGGACCGACGGCAAGATGGCGCCAGTCGGCAAGGATTCCTCCCTCAAGACCTGGCAGGGCGACCAGTGGAAGATCGGCGGCGGCACCACCTGGGGCTGGACCAGCTATGACGCCGAAACCAACCTGATCTACTACGGTTCAGGCAATCCGTCCACCTGGAACCCGGTACAGCGTCCGGGTGACAACAAGTGGTCCATGACCATCTGGGCCCGCGACGCCGACACCGGTGTTGCCAAGTGGGTCTACCAGATGACCCCGCATGACGAATGGGATTACGACGGCATCAACGAAATGACCTTGATCGACCTGCCCATGAAGGACAAGGACGGCAAGGAGCACTCCAAGCTGCTGACTCACTTCGACCGCAACGGTTTCGGTTATACCCTGGACCGTGTGACCGGCGAACTGCTGGTCGCCGAGAAGTTCGACAAGATGGTCAACTGGGCCAGCCATGTCGACATGAAGACCGGCCGTCCGCAGGTGCAGTCACAGTATTCGACCCAGGCGGGTGGCGAAGACCACAACCAGAAGGGTATCTGCCCCTCGGCCATGGGCGCCAAGAACGAGCCTCCGGTCACCTTCTCGCCCAAGACCAAGCTGATCTACATCCCCGGCAACCACACCTGCATGGACTATGAGCCCTTCCAGGTCGAGTACACCGCCGGCCAGCCGTATGTCGGCGCGACCCTGAGCATCTATCCGGCCAAGACCAACGTCAAGACTGGCGAAAAGGAAGAGAAGCTGCACATGGGCTCCTTCACTGCTTGGGATCCGACCACCGGCACCATCAAGTGGCAGATAGACGAGCCGTTCTCGCTGTGGAGCGGCATGCTGTCCACCGCCAGCGATCTGGTCATCTACGGTACCCTGGAAGGCTACCTGAAGGTGCGTGACGCCAACACCGGCGCGGAACTGTACAAGTTCAAGACCCCGTCCGGCGTCATCGGCAACGTCAGCACCTGGATGCACAACGGCAAGCAGTACATCGGCATTCTGTCGGGTATCGGCGGCTGGGCTGGCGTCGGCATGGCGGCTGGCCTCGAAGGCGAAAGCGAAGGCCTCGGCGCGGTTGGCGCGTACAAGAGTCTGAGCACCCATACCAAGCTGGGTGGCGTCTTCACCGTGTTCGCACTGCCCAATTAAGCGGACCGCTACAGGGTCCCGCGGGACCCGGCTGAACGAAACCCCGACTGGCTTGTCAGTCGGGGTTTCGTGCGTTCAGGGCCCGGGAATTTCGTAAACTCCCGGCCTTTCGACTGGATTAGGGAGAGACTCATGCAGCTGAATGTCAGCAAAGGGGCGTTCAAGACCGTATTGGCCGTGATGCTTGCAGGGCAGGCGTTGGCCGCCCGGGCGGAAGGTGGAAGCTTCAAGGTTTGCGCGGATCCCAATAATCCGCCCCTGTCGGTGCAGGATGGCAGCGGATACGAGAACAGGATCGCCGAACTCTTGGCCGCTGCGCAGGGCCTGAAGCTGGAATACACCTGGTTCCCGCAGCGTCTGGGTTTCATCCGCAACACGCTCAAGGCCAAAGTCGACGAGGAAGCCGAGGCTTACAAGTGCGACGTGGTCATGGGGGTACCGACCGGGTTTGAACTCACGGCGACGACTCGCCCCTACTACCGCTCGACCTATGTGCTGGTCTACCGCAAGGGTGGGGCACTCGACGCGCTCAAGCGGCCCGAGGATATCGATCATTTGCCGGCCGAGACCAAGTCCAGGCTCCGCATTGCCATGTTCGACGGCGCGCCGGGCACCACCTGGCTGCTCAACCACGGCCTCATTGGCCAGGGCATTCCCTATCAGACCATGACCGGCGATGCCGCCCAGAATGCTGCCCAGATCCTGGCCAAGGATTTTGCCGACGGCAAGATCGACATGGTGATCGTCTGGGGCCCCATGTCCGGCTATCTGGTCCAGCAGAATCCCGGCCAACTGGCCGTGTTGCCGATGCTGTCCCAACCCGGACTCAAGTTCGATTTCCCCATGTCCATGGGCGTGCGCCGGCCCGACAAGGCACGCCAGCAACAGCTGGACGAACTGATCGAGAAACATGCCGGCGAGATTCAGGGCATTCTGCGCAGCTATGGCGTCCCGCTGGTCGACGAGCACGGCCAGACGCTGCCCACGTCGCCGTAGGCATCCGGCCGATCGGCTTGTCCTCGGGCGGGAGCCCCTGCGCCAGGGGTTCCCGCTCCCCCTGCTATCCGGATCGGTCAACCCCGCAGGACGTCATCACCGGCGACGCCGCGATGGCCGGCTTCCATGGGTCATTTTTTTCCTCGGGCGGTGGCCGATCGGTTCAAGCTCCCGTCCCGGTGCATCCCGCAGGCTGACGCGAACCCGGGCTTGCCGGCATTTCAGGAACTTTTCCTATAGGTGAGGTGCATTCGCATCACTAGAATGGCGGGCTATCTTTGACTCGATACGCCTAGTGGAGCGATGAAACGCCAGAATGCAGCCCTGTGGGCAGGTACCGCCATCAGCCTCTTCAGCCTCGATCCGTCGGTTGCCGGCGCCGAGACGGTGCGGGATGCCGCGAGCCCGCAGCCGCGCGAAAGCGAGATGGCCAAGCCGGACAGTGAAGTCACCGACACGGCAGCCGCGAGCGAGAAGATCATCGCAGCGAGGAAACTCAACAAGCCCTACGCCGGCGATGTCATCGAGCTGGACGAGGTCCATGTCGTCAGCGATACGCCGCTGACGACATCCGACACGGGCGTATCGATCTACAAGGTTCCCTCGCCGGTGCAGACCGTCACCTCCGACGAGCTGGACGAGACACGCGCCTGGAACCTGCCCGACTACATGCGGCGCTACATGGGCAGCGTCACCGTCAATGACGCGCAGAACAATCCCATGCAGCAGGATGTCCAGTTCCGCGGTTTTTCGGCCTCGCCCCTGCTGGGATTGCCGCAGGGCCTGTCGGTCTACGTCAACGGCGTCCGTTTCAACGAAATCTTCGGCGACACCGTCAACTGGAATCTCATATCCGAGGGCGCGATCGAGCGCATGGACCTGCATTCGGGCTCCAATGCCGTCTACGGTCTGAACAGCCTGGGTGGTGCCATCTCCATGAAAACCAAGACCGGCTTTTCGGCACCGGGCCACTCCGCGGAGGTCTACGGCGGTTCCTGGGGTCGCCATGTCGAGGAAATCATGTCCGGCTGGAACGATGGCACCTTCGGCTATTACATCGACCTGCGCAATTTCTCGGAGAACGGCTGGCGCCAGTATTCGCCCACCGACGTGATGCAGGGGCTGGGCACCTTCAGCTGGCGCGGTGAGCGGTCGGACATCGATCTGACCCTGGCCGGCAACGGTAGCTCCATGAACGGCAATGGCACCGTGCCGGTGCAGCTCTACGAGCAGCAGCGCAACGCCATTTTCACGCATCCGGATCAGACCAAGACCGACATGTTCCTGGCGTCGATCCAGGGTTCCACCTGGGTCACCGACAAGATCGAACTGTCCAGCACAGTCTACTATCGCCAGAATCTGGTGCCGACCTTCAACGGCGACGATACCGACGCCGAGCCATGCGAAGCCTCCGGGCTGGCCGGCTATCTGTGCCAGGAGGAGGGCGATGAACAGGAAGTCATCCTCGATGCCAGGGGCAACCCGGTCAAGGCGACGCCCTACAACAGTACCGCGACCCAGAACACCAGCCAGACCAACATGCGCACCAACGGCGCCACCGTCCAGGCGGCCTTCGATCATGACTGGTTCGGGTTTAAGAACCGCTTCGTCGGCGGCGGCAGCTATGACACCGGCACCACTTCCTTCAATTCCAACACCGAACTGGGGGCTCTCACACCCAGCCGGGGCACCATCGGCAGCGGCATCTACACTGAGGAAGGCATCGTGCGCCTGAGCACCGACACCACCTACTATGGCGTGTTCTTCACCGACAACTTCTCGGTGACCGAGGATCTGGCCCTGACCGTGGCCGGCCGCTACAACAAGGCGCAGGTCAACCTCTACGACCAGCAGGGGACCGATCTCAACGGGCAGCACACCTATCAGCGCTTCAATCCCTCGGGTGGCCTGACCTATGCCTTCATGCCGCAGCTCCAGGCCTATGCCAGCTACAACGAGTCGAACCGCGCCCCGACCGCCGTCGAGCTCAGCTGCGCCGACCCGGCAAAGCCCTGCCGCCTGCCCAATGCCTTCCTGTCCGATCCGTCGCTGAACCAGGTTGTCGCCAAGACCGCGGAGGCCGGCTTCCGCGGCCAGTTCAAGAATGTCTACGGCGGCAATTTCGACTGGAATGCCGGCTATTTCCACACCGTCAACAACGACGACATCCTGTTCATCAGCAGCGGCACGCTGGCTAATACCGGCTACTTCAAGAACGTGGGCGATACCCTTCGGCAGGGTCTCGAACTGGGCCTGAACGCGGATTTCGAACCCGTGCGCTTCGGCTTCAACTACACTTACCTGGATGCTACCTTCCAGTCATCCTTCATCGCCAACAGTCCCAACAATCCCTATGCCAACGACATGGGGCAGACGTTCGTCACGCCCGGGGACTACATTCCCGGCTTGCCGCAGAACATTCTCAAGGCCTATGCCGACTGGCTGGTTTTCGACGGTTTTACCTTCGGCGCCAACCTGAATTACCAGGACTACCAGTACCTGCGCGGCGACGAGGCCAACCAGAACAAACCCATCGCTGGCTTTGTGGTGGTCAACCTGCTGGCCGAGTACCGCTACAACGAGCATGTCTCCGTGTTCGGCCGTTTCGACAATATCTTCAATCGCAACTACCAGACCTTCGGCAACTTCGGCGAAGCCGACGAAGTGCTGGGCCCGGCCTACAACAACCCCCGCTTCGTCGGTCCGGGCGCGCCGCAGGCCGGCTGGGCGGGCATCAAGATATCCATGTAGTTTCCCGGGACATGGCGGCCCGTTTTTCCCGGGGCGGGCCGGTACGCAGCATTCATGCGCTTTGATGGATGTTTAGCTCTCCATCCTGTTCGCGCCCCTCACGGGGCGCTTTTTTTGCCCGATGGGCGGCACCCATGCAAGCCATGGCCAACGCCCGCCGCGGCTGCCGGCATTCCTGCGCCCGTGCCTGAACGCCTGCCAGGGGCCCTCGCTGTTGCCACCTCGCCCTTCCGCAGCCGGCCTTGACCGGCCGTCCGGCCCCGTCTCCCCCCCCCTGGCCTGGGCACCCGCAGCGTCCCGTTCGCCAAGCGCCACGATCCCGATGGCGCCATACCTGCCACCGCCAGCCCGTTGCGGTTTCCCGCCAGGGTGTCGCCCCTGCGGCGCCGCGTCAGCCCCGACATCTCCAACGGATGACACCGCCCCGACCCGCGTTCTCCATCGTCCCGACGAAACCCGGCGCCATGCGCCCCGCCGGAGGTCTTCCCGGCTTCCGAAGGTGTTTTTCCCGATGCCGGGCGGGCGCAATTCAGTAGTTCGGATGGCGTCCCGACACCGACAATGTGGGCCGGTCATTGAGCCCCGCCCAGCCGCGCCCCGACCGGGCATTCCTAAATTTCGAGGAGGAGTTGAACATGCAGATGAGACGCCTGACAGCATCCGTCAATCGCGCGCTGATCACGATGGCCCTGACGGCCGTGTCGGCAACCGCGATCGCCAACAAGGACCTGGATTTCATGTCGAAGGATGACCGCAACTGGGTCATGCAGACGAAGGACTACAGCGCCAGCCATTTCAGCAAGCTGGACGACATCAACGCCAGCAACGTGCAGAACCTGAAAGTGGCGTGGACCTTCTCCACCGGCACCCTGCATGGCCATGAGGGCGGTCCCTTGGTGGCCAACGGCATCATGTATGTCCACACGCCCTTCCCGAACAATGTCTTCGCCATCGATCTCAATGATCCGGGGCGCATCAAGTGGCAGTACAAGCCCAAGCAGAACCCCGCCGCGCGTGCGGTCGCCTGTTGCGACGTGGTCAACCGTGGTCTGGCCTACGTCCCGGCAGGCGATCACGGCCCGGCGAAAATCTTCCTCAACCAGCTGGATGGCAACGTTGTCGCGCTGAATGCCGACACCGGCGAGGAAATCTGGAAGATGGAGAACTCCGATATCACCATGGGCTCGACCCTCACCGGCGCGCCCTTCGTCGCTGGCGACAAGGTGCTGGTCGGTTCGGCCGGCGCCGAACTGGGCGTGCGCGGTTACGTCACCGCCTACGACATCAAGGACGGCCGGCAGGCCTGGCGCGCCTATGCCACCGGTCCCGACGAGGATCTGCTGCTGGACGAGACATTCAATCGCCACAACCCGCACTATGGCCAGTTTGGCCTGGGCCTGAAGACCTGGGAGGGCGATGCCTGGAAGATCGGCGGCGGCACCAACTGGGGCTGGTACGCCTACGACCCCAAGCTGGACATGGTCTATTACGGCTCCGGCAATCCCGCGCCCTGGAACGAGACCATGCGACCGGGCGACAATAAGTGGACCATGACCATCTGGGGTCGCGACCTCAAGACCGGCAAGGCCAGGTTCGGCTACCAGAAAACGCCGCATGACGAATGGGATTACGCGGGTGTCAATTACATGGGGCTTTCCGAGCAGGAAGTCGACGGCAAGATGACGCCGCTGCTGACGCATCCCGACCGCAACGGCCTGGTCTACACGCTCAACCGCGAAACCGGTTCGCTGGTCAATGCCTTCAAGATCGACGACACGGTCAACTGGGTCAAGAAGGTCGACCTCAAGACCGGCATTCCGATCCGTGATCCGGAATATGCCACCTACATGGATCACGAATCCAAGGGCATCTGTCCCTCGGCCATGGGTTATCACAACCAAGGTATCGAGTCCTACGACCCCGACAAGAAGCTGTTCTTCATGGGCGTAAACCATATCTGCATGGACTGGGAGCCCTTCATGTTGCCCTATCGTGCCGGCCAGTTCTTCGTCGGCGCAACGCTGAACATGTACCCAGGCCCCAAGGGTACCCTCGGCCAGGTCAAAGCCATGAACGCCGTGACTGGCCAGATGAGCTGGGAAGTGAAGGAGAAATTCGCCGTCTGGGGCGGCACCCTGGCCACCGCCGGCAATCTGGTCTTCTACGGTACGCTGGATGGCTACATCAAGGCCCGCGACACCCGTACCGGCGCGCTGAAGTGGCAGTTCAAGCTGCCCTCCGGTGTCATCGGTCACCCCATCACCTACGAGCACAACGGCAAGCAGTACGTCGCCATCTACTCCGGCGTGGGCGGCTGGCCGGGCGTCGGTCTGGTCTTCGACCTGAAGGATCCGACCGCGGGTCTGGGTGCCGTCGGCGCCTTCAAGGAACTGGCTCACCACACCCAGATGGGTGGAGCCGTGTTCGTCTTCTCGCTCTAGCCGCCCGGGTCGCCGTTCCGGGGCCGGACCTTCGGATCGGCCCCGTAAGCCGACGACGAATCATGACGAGCAAGAGGAATTCAAACATGTTGCTGTTACGGAAAGCGCTGCTGGGTACCGCGCTGGCCGCCGCCGGCCTGGGCTTTGCCCGGGCCGCCGAGCCCTTGCGCATCTGCGCCGCCGAGGCGGAATTGCCGTATTCGGACAAGGAAGGCCGGGGATTCGAAAACCGGCTGGCGGCGATCCTCGCCCAGGCATTGCATCGCACGGTCGAGAACGTCTGGTGGCAGGACCCCCGCTATTTCGTGCGGGACCAGCTGGACCGGGGGCTGTGCGATGTGGTCATGGGCGTCGACCAGGACGATCCCCGCATGCTCACGTCGGAGCCCTACTACCGCTCGGCCTATGTCTTCATCTACCCGAAGCGGAAGGGGCTGACCGTGACTGACTGGGACAGTGCCTACCTGCGGCAGACGAAGCAGATTGCCTTCATGCCGGACAGTCCTCCCGAGACCATGCTGAAGAAGATCGGCCGCTACAACGACCAGTTCAACTACCTGCAATCGCTGGTGGGCTTCAAGGCCCGGCGCAATCAATACGTCCGCTATGACCCCGAGAAGCTGGTCAATGAGGTGACCTCCGGCAATGCCGAACTGGCCATCCTCTGGGGACCGCAGGCGGGCCGGTATGTGAAGGCCGCCCGCGACAGGCTGGAGATGACCGTCATCCCCGATCATCAAGTGCGGGCGGACGGCCAGAAAGTGCCGTTTCACTATGGCACCTCGGTTGGCGTTCGCAAGGACGATCAGGCCCTGATGGCCGAGATCAATCGGGCGCTCAAGAGCCGGATGCGGGACATTCAGGCAGTGCTGCAGGAGGAGGGCATACCCCTGATTGTCGGAAAGACCGAAAAGCCGGGCAAACAGCACGGGAAACACTGATGCCGGATGCGCGGCGGTTAGCGGCGCATCCCTGACCGAATGATTCGAGGAGGAAACCGAACATGACATGCAAGATACGCGGCCTGGGCCTGCTGCTGACCACACTGGGCCTCGCCCCGGCGGCTCACGCGGAAATCACCTTTCGCCACGCGCTGACCGGAGAAACCCTGAGCTTCGAATATGGCAAGGCCGGTGGCGATACCGAAGCCTTCAGGAAATTCAAGGAAACCGGCAAGAATCCCTACAACGGCGACCAGCCCATGATCGAGAAGGGTCACAGTCTCTACCTGACCGCCTGTTCCGGCTGTCATGGGCACGAGGCGGAAGGCAAGCTCGGCCCTGGCCTGGCCGACGACTACTGGACCTATCCGCGCGCCCTGACCGACGTCGGCCTGTTCGAGATCCTGTGGGGTGGCGCCCAGGGCATGATGGGGCCGCAGAACACCAATCTGAATGCCGACGAAATGCTGCAAATCATGGCCTGGTTGCGCAGCCTCTATACGGGCGACCCCGCCAAGGCCGAATGGCTCAAGTAAGTTCCCATCCCATCCGCAGGAGACCCCCCATGAAATACACAACCCCGTTCCTGTCCGCGGCCCTGCTGGTCTGCGCCGCGTTGCGTGTCCAGGCCTACGACGGCACTAACTGCAAGGCGCCCGGCGAATGCTGGGAGCCGAAGCCGGGATTCCCCGACAAGATCGCCGGCAGCCAGTACGACCCCAAGCACGATCCGGCCGAACTCAACAAGCAGTCGCAGTCGATCAAGGCCATGGAGGAGCGCAACCGCAAGCGCCATGAAAACGTCGTCAAGACCGGCAAGTTCGTCTACAAGGTCGAGGACATCAAGTAACCGAATCGCCGGCCAGGAGCCGGGGGCGGCCGCAACGCAGTCCGCCCGCGAGCCCAGTCCCCGGCTCTCCTGCGGCAGCTTCTGAGGATCACGACACGCTTGCGCTGGATTCCCCGCATCATGGAAAAGCACAACGACCCGGAGCGCCTGCTGGCCGATGCCTGGCCCCAGGCGGAAGCCTTCGAAGGCGAGGTCAGAAAGGCCGTCGTGGGGCAGGACAGCGTGCTGCGCCTGCTGACCATCGCCGTCTTCTCGCGGGGCCACGCCCTGCTGGAAGGCAGCGTCGGCGTCGGCAAGACCACCTTGCTGCGGGCCGTTTCCCGTGCCCTTGGTGGGGAGTCCGAACGTGTCGAGGGTACCATCGACCTGATGCCCGCCGACCTGATCTACTACACCTACCTGGATGACGCCGGCAAGCCGGCGGTCTCACCGGGTCCGCTGCTCGGCAAGGGCAGCCGGCTGGCGACCTTCTTCTTCAACGAGATCAACCGTGCCCGCCCGCAGGTGCACTCGCTGCTGTTGCGGGTGATGGGCGAGCGCAGCGTCAGGGCTTTCAACCGCGACTATGCCTTTCCCTACCTGCAGGTCTACGCCGACCGCAACCGGGTGGAAAAGGAGGAAACCTTCGAGCTGCCGGCCGCCGCCCGCGACCGGTTCATGCTCGAAATCGAGGTGCGCAGCCCCGTCGAACCGGACATCCTCGACGAACTGGCGTTCAACCCCCGGTTTCACGATGTCGACAGCCTGCTGGAAGGTATCCGGCCCGGCGTTTTCCCGCTGGAACAGATCAATCGGGTGGCCGCCGCCATCCAGACCGGCATCACGGCCAGCCCCGCGCTCAGGACCTATGTGCGGGCGCTCTGGCGAGCGGCCGCCGAGCCCGAGGATTTCGGCATCCGGCTGCCGGATGCCGATGCCGGCCAGCTCCTGGAGGCGGGGCCGAGTCCCAGGGCTATGAGCCAGCTGGTGCGGGCCGCCCGCGTCCGTGCCTGGCTGGCCCGGCGCGAGCATGTCCACCCGGAGGATGTGCAGGCCGTGTTTCCCGCCGCCATGCGCCATCGCCTGCTGTTCAGGCCGGTCTACGAGTACCGTCGGGCGGAGCTGGCGCCCCTGCTGATCGAGCGTATTCTCGGGTCGGTGTCCGCCCCATGAATGCGGGCGAGATCATGTACCGGCTGCCGGGCCGGTTCGACGGCTTCCGGCCCGGCGCCCATCGTGGCAAGCACACCGGCGAAGGCTATCTGTTCCGGCATCTGGCACCGTTCCTGTGCCATCCCGACCCGAGGCGTCTCGACCTTCGCGCCAGCCTGGCCGATCCCTTCGGCAACCTGACGGTTCGCCTCCGGGAGCAGCCCACCACCCTCAAGGTCTTCGCCCTGCTCGATCTCTCCGCCTCCATGGCCTTCGGGAACGGCTGTCCCAAGGCCGTGGTCATGGCCGATTTCGTCGAGGCATTGGCCGCCGCCGCGCACAGGAACGGCGATGCCCTGGGCATTTACGGCGCCGCCGAGCGGATCCTGCCGGAATTCTCCTTCGGTGCCACCCGCTGGCCGGGATCGGCCCGGCGGCTGGCGGCCCGCCTGCGCCGCGGGCAACCCCGGGGCGTGGGCAGCCAGGGCCTGCTCGCCGCCGCGCGCCGGTTGCCGGCGCGCGCCAGCCTGGTACTGGTGCTGTCCGACTTTCACATGCCGCTGACTGCGATCCAGGCGCTGCTGGATGCCCTGGCCGGGCACTGGCTGGTGCCGGTGGTGATCTGGGACGAGCGGGAGACCTTGCCGTCTCCGCCGGGCCTGGCGCGCCTCGTCGATGCCGAAGCCGGTCATGAACGTCTGCTGCTGATCCGTCCCGCCCTGCGGGAACGCCTGATCGCCAATCTGGCGCAGCGCCGGGAGCACCTGAACGCGCTGTTCCGCCGCCATGGCCGCCGGCCGCTACTGCTCGATCGGGGTTTCAGCGCGGCGGCGGTCAACCGTTATTTCCTGGCCGGCACATGAAGACGGCGGCGCGGCTGTGGCGAATCGTCTGGCTGACCGGCCTGCTCGGCGACCCGGCCGGGGCGGCAGTCGTCGCGGCACGCGTGGAAACGGCCCGTGATTACGGTCATGTCCTCGGCGATGTGATCCACGCCACGCTGGACATCCCCAGCCATGCCGGCCATGCGCTCGATACCGGGACGCTGCCCCGGCCCGGTCCGGTGAACCGCTGGCTGGAATTGCGGCGGGTCTGGACGGAACCGCGCGGCAGCCAGCTGCTCCGTCTGCACCTGGAATATCAGGTCTTCTACGTGCCGCTGGCGGTCAAGACCCTCACCATCCCGGCCATGACCCTGCAACGGCTGGCGCCGGATGGGGGTCGCCAGCCCATCGATGTGCCGGCCTGGCCCATCACCGTGGCCCCTATCCATGGTCCCGCGGTCATGGCCGAGGGCGGCATGCGCCTGATGCAGCCGGATGCGCCGCCCGAGCGCCCGGACACGCGCCGACCGGCCAGGAACATGGCGCTGTTCCTGGCGTTGGCGCTGGTAGCGCTGGCCTACCTGGGGCATCTGGGCGGCTATCTCACCCTTGGCCGGCAGGGCCGGCATTTCCGCGCGGCTCGCCGGGAACTGCGCGCGCTCATGCGCCAGCCGCAGAAGCCTGACACCGTGCGCGCCGGTTTCCTGCTGCTGCACCGGGCCTTCGAGCGAACCCTTGGCAGGCCCCTGTTCGCCGAGGACCTGCCGCGCTTCATTGAGCAGCATCCCGATTATCACCCGCTGCGGGGCGAGATCGGGGCCTGGTTCCAGGCCTCCTACCGCCTGTTCTTCGGTGCCGCGGGATCGAGCGGGGATTACGGCCTGGAGCGGCTGGACGCGCTGGCGCTGGCCTGCCTGCGGCTGGAACGGCAGCGGCGCTAGCCATGTCGTTTGCCCAGCCCCTCTGGTTATGGCTCGCGCCGCTCGCCCTGCTGCCGTTCCTGAGCGCCCTGCACCATGGGAATGCTTACTCATGGCATGTTCTCCTGCCCGGCGACGCGCTCTCCCGCTGTCTGCACCTGGCGATCCAGGTGACCGGGGCGCTGGCCATCCTGTTGCTGGTGGCCGGGCTCGCCGGTCTGTTCCGCGGCCAGTACGCGGTCGAGCGGACCGGTCATGGCGCCAGCCTGGTCCTGCTGCTGGACCGCAGCCGCAGCATGGACGACAGCTTCGCCGGGCGCTCGCCGGCCGGCGGCGAGGAGTCCAAGTCCCGTGCCGCCGTCCGTTTCCTGGAGGCGTTCATCGGCAGCCGCCCCCACGACCGCATCGGCGTCGCCGCCTTCAGCACCTCGCCGCTGTTCGTCCTGCCGCTGTCGGCCAACCGCGAGGCGGCGGCTGCCGCCGTCAGGGCGTCCGCCCTGCCGGGGCTGGCGCAGACGCATATCGCCAAGGGGCTGGCCATGGCGCTGTCCTATTTCCCCGACGATCCCGCCGGCGGCAACCGCGGCATCGTGCTGGTTTCGGATGGCGCGGCGGTCATCGATCCGGACAGCGAGGCGCTGCTGCGGCGCAGCTTTCAGCAATGGCACCCGCATGTGTACTGGATCTTCCTGCGCACTGCCGGCAATCCCGGCCTGTTCGACATTCCGCCGCCCAGCGAGGATACGCCGCAGGCACGGCCCGAGCGGTACCTGCATCTGTTCTTCGAAAGTCTCGGCATTCCCTACAAGGCGTATCAGGCCGAGAACCCCGAGGCTGTGCGCCAGGCCATCGCCGACATCGACCGCGCCGAGAAGGCCCCGCTGCGCTACCAGGAAATCCACCCGCGCCAGGACCTGCGGGGACTCTGCTACGGGTTGGCCGCGTGGGCGCTGCTGGCGTTGCTGATGGTCAAGCGCCTGGAAATCCGCCTGTGAGGCCGACCTTCTCCCTCCGCCAGACAACGGCGCTGCTGCTTGCCGTCCTGGCCCTGGCGGCCTTTGCCGCCGAGTTCTGGCGCTGGCGCGAGAACCGGCTCGTCGGCACCGCGCTGCAAACCTTGCTGGCCGGGCGGGATATCGGTCCCGAACGGCGCTTCGGCGCTCCGGAAAGCGTGCGTCTGGCCCATGCCCTGTATCTGGCCGGGCGGGAGGATTACCGCGATGCGGAGGCGGTGCTGGCGGAACTCGCCCAGTCCTCCTCCCCGGCTATCGGCACCAAGGCCCTGTATAACCTCGGCAATGTCTACCTCCGTCGCGCCATCGTCGCCGTCGAGCACGCGCAGCCGACCCAGGCCGGCACGCTGGCGGAACTGGCCAAGCAGGCTTACCGGCGGGCCTTGCGTCGCCGTCCGGACGACTGGGCCGCCAAGTACAACTACGAGGTCGCGGCCCGGCTGATGCCCGATTTCGACCGGGTCGACAGCGAACCGGAGCCGCAACCGCAGCCGGAGGAAGACGCCGCCCGTAAACTCTGGACTCGTGTGCCCGGCTTCCCGCGGGGACTGCCATGACCTGGCGGCGGCTGCCCGGTGATCCTGCCACGCGCTGCCTGGCCGGTGCCTGCGCCCTGGCCCTGCTGGCCTGCCTGCCTCTGGGCATGGCCACCCAAGGCGCCGTCTTCCGTTACCTGGCCGTGGTGGATATCACGCGCAGCATGACCGTGACCGATTATCGTCTCGGCAACCGCATGGTCAGCCGGCTGGATGTCGTCCGCCAGGCGCTGCGGGAGGCCATTGCCGGTTTGCCCTGCGGTTCGCAGCTGGGGTTGGGCGTCTTCACCGAACGCAGCAGCACGCTGCTGTTCGAGCCGATCGAGGTGTGCACCGGGTTTCAGGACATCGCCGGGGCGCTGGAGCGGCTGGACTGGCGCATGGCCTGGGCCGCCGACAGCCGGATCGCCGCGGGTCTGCTGGATGCCTTCCAGTCCCTGGCCGGCTACCAGGCCGACGTGCTGTTTTTCACGGACGGGCAGGAGGCGCCGCCCGTCAATCCCCGCTACCGAACGCGCTTCGAAGGGGTTCGCGGCCGCTTGGGCGGATGGCTGGTCGGTGTCGGCGGCAACACGCCGATGCCGATTCCCAAATTCGACGAAACCGGCCGGCCGCTGGGGTTCGTGGCCGAGGACGAGGTGCCGCAGCGCTCGACCTTTGGCCTGTCGGACATGGCGCCCGAGGACATCGAGGGCTACCACGCCCGCAACGCCCCGTTCGGCAGTGCACCCTCGGGCGGCACCGAGCATCTCTCGGCCCTGCGGGAGGATTACCTCCGCGAGCTGGCCGGGGCCAGCGGGCTCGGATACCGGCGGCTGGAGGTCGGCACCCTCGCCGAGACGTTGCTGCAGCCCGAGTACGCCAGGCCCGCGCGCGTGTTCGTCGATCTGCGCTGGATACCCGCGACGCTGGCCCTGGCGCTCACGGTGCTCGCCTATCGGCAGGGGCGTTTCCGTGCCGCCGGTGTCGCGACTCGCGCCCGGCCCGCAGGGTTCTGGCGGGCGGCGCTGCCCTGGCGACGTGGCCGGTTGTCCGCCGCCGACCCATGACCCCGTATGGCCTTTCCCCATCACCTGTCTGGAGAACCTACATGCTCACGCGTTTTCGAACCGGTCTGACAACCCTGACCCTGCTGCTGGCCCCGGTCGCCATGGCGCACGGCCCCACACCGCAGAAGATCGTCGCAACCATCGACATTGCCGCCCCCGTGGATCGCGTCTGGGTCCTGGCGGGCGATTTCGGCGCCATCAGCCGCTGGCACCGCGGACTCAAGTCCAGCGAATCCAGCAACGGCAACCAGCCGGGCGCGCGCCGCACCCTGGTGTTCGCCAATGGCGAGGTCCTGCATGAGGATCTGGATGCCTGGGACGCGGACAAGCACGAATATCAGTACCGGATGAGCGAAGCCAACGTGAAGGCGTTGCCGGCCAGTTCCTATTCGGCCATCCTGCGGGTGAGCGCGGCGGAGCAGGGCACCCGGGTCGAATGGAAAAGCCGCGCCTATCGTGGCGATACCGGCAACGAACCACCGGAATCGCTCAGCGACGAGGCGGTCACCCAGGCCCTGCAGCAGTTCTTCGCCACCGGCCTGGCCGAGCTCAAGGCCAAAGCGGAAGCTGCGCCTTGAGCCGGGTCCTGGCGCCAGCGCGCCGGGCCCAGGAACCGTGCGGGCGGGAAGCTTTCCCGTGCCGGTTCGGGTAGGCCGCCATATCGGCCGGCATCCGTGCTGGCCTAGAATCCAGTCGCCACGGATACCGTGGCGATCTTATTGCCATCCAGCCCTATCGAGGAGACCGACATGATCTGGGAAAAACCTGTCTGCAAGGATCTGCGTTTCGGCTTTGAAGTCACGATGTATATCTGCCATCGCTGATCCAGCGCCGGCCGATGCGAGGGGGCGCCCGGCAACCGGGCGCCCCGTTTTCATGTTGCGGGGTTTAATACTGGATCAGTCCATGCTGGATGGCGATCAGCACCAGATCGGCATTGGTCTGCGCATTCAGCTTGTCCTTGATCAGTGAGGCGTAGTTCGAAACCGTCTTGAAGCTCAGCTTGAGCTCGTCGGCCGCCTGCCGCGTGCTGTAACCCCGCGCCAGCAGGCAGAAGACATCGAATTCGCGGGCCGACAGGACATCCAGCGCAAAGGCGCTGCTCTCCTCCTTCGAGAACCGGCGCGTCACCAGCCGCTGGGCGATCTCGGGCTCGACCAGGGTTTCGTTGCGGGCCACGCGCAGCACGGCGTCGACCAGCATCGCGGGCGTACTGCTCTTGGTGATGTAGCCCTTCGCGCCCGCCTCCAGCGCCCGGGCCGCGTAGACCGGCTCGTCGTACATGCTGAAGATCAGGATCCTGGCGGAGGGGTCGCGCCCGATGATGCGCCGGGCGGCGGCCAGGCCGCCGATGCCGGGCAGGTTCAGATCCATGACCACCACTTGGGGTTGCCACTCCTGATAGAGCTGGCAGGCCGCCTCGCCGTTTTCGGCCTCGCACAGCACGTCGATGCGCGCGGACTGGCCGAGCAGCATGCGATAGCCGGTGCGCACCACGGCGTGGTCGTCAACCAGCATGACAGTGATGCGCTGACTCATGATGGCGCTCCTTCGGCAGGTACCCGGATGTCGATGTCGACGCCTTTGCCCGCGCCGGTGCGGATGGCCATCTCGCCGCCCAGCCCGGCCACCCGTTCGCGGATGCCCCGCAAGCCAAAACCGCGCTGCGGCAGCATGGGGTCGAAACCGCAGCCATCGTCGCGAAGGCGCAGAACCACCCATTCGGTTGCCCCGCTCCGGACGACCCCCAGATCGATGGCCACTTCGCGTGCCTGGCCATGCTTGACGGTGTTGGTCAGGCATTCCTGGGTGATGCGGAACAGGTCGATGGCCGACGTCGGACAGCGGGCATCGACCCCGGCGGCACAGCGCAGATGGACCTTCAGCTCGGGATGGCGGGACCGGAAGCTTTCCACCAGATCCTCCAGGGACGCCGACAGGCCGAGTTCGTCCAGCACACTGGGCCTGAGCCGGCGCATCATCGAGCGCACCACGCCGAACAGATGGTCGCAGATGGCGACGATCTGCCGGGCGGGCGTGTTGGCCTCGCCGTTCCTGGACAGCAGCGTCGCCGCCATGGCCTTGATGGCCGTCAGCGACTGGCCCAGCTCGTCATGGAGTTCCCGCGCCAGGTGCCGGCGCTCCTCCTCCTGGATCAGCATGGAATGCCGTACCAGGGCGCGATTCTCGTCGCGGGTCTTTTCCAGCTGGCCGGCCATGAGATTGAAGGCGCTGGCAATGCCGTCGAATTCCGGCAGCGGGAACGCCGGCAGCCGCTTGTCGTACTCGCCATGCTCGATGTGCGCGAGTCCCTCCAGAATGGTGACCACCGGGCCGAAGGCGCGCCCGACCAGCAGGTTCACCAGGGCGTAGACCGCGCCGGCCAGCGACAGCAGCAGGATCAGGAAACCCTGCGTCTCGGACCAGGCTTCCAGAATTTCGTCATCGGCGCTGCCTTCGATCCGGATCGTCAGGGGTTGCTGCCGGTCGTCGTGCAGCAGTCGTTCGACCCGGATGGGCTCCGGGGTCACCGCCCAGCGGAACCAGCCGGGCGCTTCCTGCCTGGCGGCTGCCGGATGATGGCCGGAAAAATTGATGGCGGATGCCTGCGGACCGATCACGCTGATCCGCAGGTGCCGGATCTTGTCGAGCCCGCCCAGCCGGCTCATCCAGCCCGACAGGGCCTTGCCGTTCCCGTCCTCTCCGGCAAAACCGGCCTCCAGCAGTTGCAGGGCCAGGCTGACCGTCGATCGCGCCTCGTTCCGCACTGACTGGCGGGCATCGTGAATCGCGAACAGAAAGCCGATGCCGACGATCACCGCCATTGCCAGGCCCAGGGTGAGGTTCAGCCGGGTTTGCAGGCCGAGCGGCGGTTTGCTCCGGGACCGGGACGGATCCCGCCAACGCTGTCGGCCAGGCGTATTGATCATGTTCGAGTCGAAATCAGGGCAATGGGTCACAAACGCCTGCCGCGAAGTGCCGACCCCCGGGGGGGCAGGGGCGCGGGACCGTCCTGGCCGATCGCGACGTCGCCGTGGGGCGTGGGCTGGCCCATGAATCCGTGCCCGGAAACCGGCATCTTCCTTGCCGATGGTCGGCGGGAAAGTCGCGGCGGTTGCGCGGCGTGCCATGTGCCCGGCCGGCCGGTCAGCGCTCCGGTGCAACAGATCTTGCCGTTGCGTCGGTACCGGGCAGCAAGGGGCGGGTTTTCGAGGTTCCCGGCGTGGCGCCGGAAGATACGCCAACACCGCTTCAACGTTCGGCCCGCAGGGTAGGAGATCACCCGCAGGGGCGTCAAGGCACGGCGGGTGGTACGGCGTAATTCAGGAGGAATTCCCGCCGCTGGGTGGGACCTGCGCCCGCTCGACACCGGCGTTCAGCGCATTCTGGCAGCGAGGGTGCCGGTCCGGCCGGGGCAGCGATCGTAGCCGGTCCCGTTGTCCGGTCGCTGTCCCTGGCCGCGGGGCAAGGCATCGCGGCGGGAGATTTGCCGCTGTTGCCCTGCCCGAGGCTGTCAGCCCTCCCGCCGCAGGTGCGGGAACAGGATGACGTCGCGGATGGAGGGACAGTCGGTGAGGAACATGACCAGCCGGTCGATGCCGATGCCCTCGCCGGCGGTGGGGGGCAGGCCATGTTCCAGGGCGCGGATGTAGTCGGCGTCGTAGTGCATGGCTTCCTCGTCGCCGGCGGCCTTGTCCTCGACCTGCTTGCGGAAGCGTTCGGCCTGATCCTCGGGGTCGTTCAGCTCGGAGAAGCCGTTGGCCAGCTCGCGGCCGCCGACGAAGAACTCGAAGCGGTCGGTGATGAAGGGGTCCGCATCGTTGCGCCGCGCCAGGGGCGAGACCTCGGCCGGGTAGGCGGTGATGAAGGTCGGCTCGAACAGCCGATCCTCGACGGTCTTCTCGAAGATCTCGGTCTGGATCTTGCCCAGGCCGTCGTTGGCTTCCACCTTGATGCCCAGCCGTCGGGCGATGGCGGCGGCCGATTCACGCCCGGCCAGGTCGGCCGCCGTGATGTCCGGGTTGTAGTGCAGGATGGATTCCAGCACGGTCATGCGCCGGAACGGCTGACCCAGGTCGTAGTCGGTGCCCTGGTAGGTGACCACGGTGCCGCCCAGCAGCTTTTGCGCCATGCCGCGCAGCAACGCCTCGGTCAGGTCCATCAGGTCGCGGTAGTCCGCGTAGGCCTGATAGAACTCGATCATGGTGAATTCGGGATTGTGCTTGGTCGACAGTCCCTCGTTGCGGAAACTGCGGTTGATCTCGAATACCTTCTCGAAACCGCCCACCACCAGCCGCTTGAGGTACAGCTCGGGGGCGATGCGCAGGTACAGGTCCATGTCCAGCGCGTTGTGGTGGGTGATGAAGGGCCGGGCGCGGGCGCCGCCGGGGATGACCTGCATCATCGGCGTCTCGACCTCCAGGAAGCCGCGATCGGTGAGAAACTCGCGGATGTAGTGGACGATGGCGCTGCGCAGCCGGAACACCCGGCGCGAGTCCTCGTTCATGATCAGGTCGAGGTAGCGCTGGCGGTAGCAGGTTTCGGCGTCGGTCAGACCGTGGAATTTCTCTGGCAGCGGCCGCAGCGATTTGGTCAGAAGCCGGGCGCTGGCGACGCGCACCGACAGCTCGCCGGTCTTGGTGCGGAACAACTGCCCCTCGACGCCGATGATGTCGCCCAGGTCCCAGCTCTTGAACGCCTCATACTGGCCCTCGGGCAGGCTGTCGCGCTGCAGGAACACCTGCATGCGGCCGGACATGTCCTGCAGGTGGGCGAAGGAGGCCTTGCCCATGATGCGCTTGGTCATCAGCCGCCCGGCCAGATTGACGGCGACCGGCTGCGCTTCCAGCGCGGCGGCGTCGGCCTCGCCGTGATCGCGGTGCAGATCGGCGGCCAGGGCATCGCGGCGGAAGTCGTTGGGGAAGGCGACGGCGTCGCGCTCGCGGATGGCGGCCAGCTTCTCGCGGCGCTGGGCGGTGAGCTTGTTCTCGTCGCCCTCGAGCCCGCTCTGGGCGGTTCCCTCGGCGGCGTTCGGGTCGGAATTCGGATCACTCATGATTACAAACCGCTTTTCAGACTGGCTTCGATGAACATATCCAGATCGCCGTCGAGGACGGGCTGGGGGTTGCTGGTTTCGACGTTGGTGCGCAGGTCCTTGATGCGCGACTGGTCGAGCACATAGGAGCGGATCTGGCTGCCCCAGCCGATGTCGGACTTGGAGTCCTCCAGCTTCTGCTTTTCCGTGTTGCGCTTCTGGATTTCCAGTTCGTACAGCTTGGCGCGCAGCTGCTTCATGCACCAGTCGCGGTTAGCGTGCTGCGAGCGCTGGCTCTGGCACTGGACGACGACGCCGGAGGGCAGGTGGGTGATGCGTACCGCGGACTCGGTCCGGTTGACGTGCTGGCCGCCGGCGCCGCTGGCGCGGTAGACGTCGGTCTTGAGATCGGCCGGGTTGATGTCGATGTCGATGTTGTCGTCGACCTCGGGCGAAACGAACACCGACGAGAACGAGGTATGACGGCGGTTGCCGGAATCGAACGGCGACTTGCGTACCAGGCGGTGCACGCCGGTTTCCGTGCGCAGCCAGCCGTAGGCGTATTCGCCCTCGAAGCGGATGGTGGCGCTCTTGATGCCGGCGACCTCGCCGGCGGATTCCTCGACCAGCTCGGTCTTGAAGCCCTTGCGTTCGCCCCAGCGCAGGTACATGCGCTCGAGCATGGCGGCCCAGTCCTGTGCCTCGGTGCCGCCGGAGCCGGCCTGGATGTCGAGGAAGGCGTTATTCGGGTCCATTTCGCCGGAGAACATGCGGCGGAATTCCAGGCCGGCGATCGTGGTTTCGTAGCGCTCCAGGTCGGCGGCGACCGAGTCGACGCTGTCCGCGTCGTTCTCCTCGACGGCCAGCTCCAGCAGCTCTTCGGCATCCTGCAGCCCCTGGCGCAGCCGGGTCAGGTTGTGGACCACCCCTTCCAGCTGGGTGCGCTCCTTGCCGAGCGCTTGGGCCAGCTCGGGCTTGTCCCAGATCTTCGGGTCCTCGAGTTCGCGGAGGACCTCGGTCAGCCGTTCCTGCCGGGTTTCGAAGTCAAAGATACCCCCTAAGGGACTCTTCGCGCCCCTTGAGATCCTTGATCTGGTTGTACAGTGGATTGAGTTCGCGCATCGCTGGTACCCGGACAAAGACCGGCGATTATACAGGCAAGGGCATGGCCCGCGGTGTCCTCGCCGGGCGCGGGCTTCACTCGCAGTCGACCAGAATCCGGCCGTTTTCCACGCGCACCGGATAGGTGGCCAGATCCTCGTAGGCTGGTGGCGACAGGACCTTGCCGGTCTTCAGGCAGAAGCGTGCGCCATGGCGGGGGCAGACGATCTCGCAGCCCTCGACCGCACCGCTGGCGATTTCGGCGCCGTCATGGGTGCAGGCGTCCTGGATGGCGTAATAGTTGCCGTCCAGATTGAACACGGCGATTTCATATCCGTCGATATCCGCCACCAGATGTTCGCCGGGCGCAAGGCTGCCCTCGCGGCCGACATCTCTCCACTCGCTCATGCTTGACCTCGTTGCGCGGGCTTATTCGGTGCTGACACTGTCGCCTTCGTTCCGCAGGGCGGCCTGCAGCGAGTGCCAGGCCAGCGTCGCGCACTTGACCCGTGCCGGATAGGCGCGGACCCCGGCGAGCACGGCCAGCTTGCCGATCTCCTCCAGGTTGACGGTGTCGCCATCCTTGCCGGTGGTGATGCGGTGGAACAGCTCGAACAGATGCTCGGCCTCCGCCTCGGTCTGGCCCTTGACGATCTCGGTCATCAGCGAGGCCGAGGCGGTCGAGATGGCGCAGCCGGAACCCTGAAAGCTGACATCCTCGATGATGCCGTCCCTGACCTTGGCGTAGAGAGTGATGCGGTCGCCGCAGAGTGGGTTGAAGCCCTCGATCTTGCGGTTGGCGTCTTCCATGACGCGGAAGTTGCGCGGGTTGCGGTTGTGGTCGAAGACGACTTCCTGGTAGAGGTCACGGATCTGGTCCAGCATGGCGGGTGGTGATGGGCGGGTTGGGGGCGGAGGGCGGACGTCAGCCGAACAGGCGGATGACCTCGCGGATGCCGTTCATCAGGATATCGACTTCCTCGTAGGTATTGTACAGGCCGAAAGAGGCACGGGCCGTGGCCGGCACCTCGAAGAAGTCCATGACCGGCATGGCGCAGTGATGGCCGGCGCGGATGGCGATCCCGAGCTGATCCAGCAGGGTGCCGATGTCATGCGGATGGATGTGGTCCAGGGTGAAGGACAGGATCGCGCCCTTCTGCGGTGCAGTACCGATGATCCTGAGCCCCGGGATCTCCAGCGCCTGCTCGGTGGCATGGCGCAAAAGGCCATGCTCATGCTCGGCGATGGCATCCAGGCCGATACCGTCGAGGTAGTCGATGGCGGCGCCCAGGGCGATGGTATCGGCGATGCTCGGCGTGCCGGCCTCGAACTTGTAGGGCAGGTCGTTGTACTCGGTCCTGTCGAACGTCACCCGGCGGATCATGTCGCCGCCGCCCTGCCAGGGGGGCATGGCCTTGAGCAGGCTTTCCTTGCCGTACAGCACGCCGATGCCGGAAGGGCCGTAGAGTTTGTGCCCGGAGAAGACGTAGAAGTCGCAGTCGAGCGCCTGCACGTCCACCCGCAGGTGCGGCACGGACTGTGCGCCATCCAGCAGCACTGGGATGCCTTTCGCGTGCGCCCTGGCGATGATCGTCTCGACCGGGTTGATCGTGCCCAGCGCATTCGACATGTGCGCGACCGACAACAGCCGGGTGCGTTCCGTGAGCAGCGCGTCGAGACCCTCCAGCCGGAGTTCGCCGGTCGGGGTGATGGGGATGACCTTCAGCACCGCGCCGGTCTGTTCGCACAGCATCTGCCAGGGCACGATGTTGGAATGGTGCTCCATGGCGGTGATGAGGATTTCGTCGCCGGCGCCGACCTTCTGCCGGCCATAGGTCTGCGCCACCAGGTTGATGGCTTCGGTGGCGCCGCGGACGAAGACGATTTCGTGTCCGTGCCGGGCATGCAGCAGGCCCTGCACCTTCTCGCGTGCCGTTTCGAACAGGTCCGTGCACCGCTGGCTGAGGGTATGGACGCCCCGGTGGACGTTGGCGTACTCCTCCTCGTAGACGCGCCGTATGCAGTCGATCACCGCCCTCGGCTTCTGCGTCGAGGCGGCATTGTCCAGATAGACCAGGGGGTGGCGGTTGATGGTCCGGCCCAGGATCGGGAAATCCGACCGGATGCTGGCGAGGTCGTAGCGGGGGGCGGGTCTGCTCATAGCCAGTCCGCCCGTATGTCGGTCTGCGGCAATGCCCGCAGCAGGGTGTCGCGGACCTGCTGGCGCAGGGTGGCCAAGCGGATTTTCTCCACCTGCTCGTTGGCGAAGGCAAAGGTCAGGGTGTTGCGGGCCGCGACCTCGTCGAGACCCCGCGATTGCAGGTAGAACACCGCCTCCGCCTCCAGTTGCCCGATGGTCACGCCATGGGAGCACTTGACGTCATCGGTCAGGATTTCCAGCTGCGGCTGGCAGTCGATTTCGGCGTCCTCGGAGAGCAGCAGGTTGCGGCTGCTCATGTCGGCATCGGTCTTCTCGGCGCCGGCATCGACCACGATGCGGCCGGCGAACACGCCTCGCCCGCGTTCCGCGGCGATGCCGCGGTAATGCGCGCGGCTGCGGGCGTGCGGCGCGCCATGCCGCAGCAGGAAATGCGTGTCCAGGTGCCGCCGCCCGGACACCATGAACAGGCCATCCAGTGTGCAGTCGGTGTCCCGGCCCAGCCAGCTGTGGATGTCGGTGCGGGCGATCAGGCCGCCGAAGGCCAGGTGCTGCTGGCGAAGTTGCGAGGCTGCCTGCTGGGTCGTCACCAGGCTGGCGAAGTGGTAGCTCCTGGGGCTTTCGACCTGGAACTTGCCGTGTTCGAGGCGGGCGCCCTCGCCGAGATGCAGGCTGGTCACGGTGGAGGTCAGGTAGCCCGCGCTGTCCTCGCCGGCATAGGTCTCGATCACGCTGGCCTCGGCGTGGTGCTCCAGGATCACCGCATGGCGCAGCACCGACAGCCCCTCCGGACGGGTCGACAGGTGCAGCAGCTGCACGGGCCTTGGCAACGCGATGCCGGCGCCGATGTGGAGGAACGCCCCGTCGCGGAAATAAGCATTGGTGAAATCCACGAAGCGGGAATCGGCCCCGTCGGATTCGGCTTGCAGGCTGGCCCGTACCCGGTCGGGGTGGTGCGCCAGGGCTTCCGCCATCGGCATGGCCAGCACGCCCTCCGGCAGGCCGGCCAGGTCCGAGTGTCCGGCACTGAACAGGCCGTCGACGAAAACCAGCACCCAGGCTTCCGGCAGCCGGTAACGCGCCAGCAGTTCGCCGCAGTCCGGTTCGGACGGATGCGCGGTCAGCGGCAGGAAACGCTTCTTCTCGATCGGCGTGACGTTGGTGTAGCGCCACGCTTCCTCGCGGGGCGAGGGGAAGCCATGCTGCGAGAAGACCGCCTCGGCCTGCTGGCGCAGGCTTCTTAGCCAGGGCAGGTCCTGGCCGGGCAGGTCCGTGGCAAGATCGCGATAGTGTTCGGCGTAATCCATGACGGCTTCCTCAGGCGGCAACACTCTGGTCGATCCAGCCATAACCCTTCTGTTCCAGTTCGTGCGCCAGTTCCGGCCCGCCGGACTTGACGATGCGGCCCTGGGCCAGGACATGCACCACATCGGGCTTGATGTAATCCAGCAGGCGCTGGTAGTGCGTGACCATGATGAAGGCGCGATCGGGAGAGCGCAGGGCATTGATGCCGTCGGCGACGATCTTCAGGGCGTCGATGTCGAGGCCGGAGTCGGTTTCGTCGAGCACGCACAGGCGCGGTTCGAGGATGGCCATCTGCAGGATTTCGTTGCGCTTCTTCTCGCCGCCGGAAAAACCCTCGTTGACGCCGCGGTAGAGGAACTGTTCGTCCAGGTTCAGCGCCCTGATCCTCGACTTGACCAGCTGCAGGAAATCCATGGCGTCGACCTCGCCGTCGCCGCGATGCTTGCGGATGGCGTTGAGCGCCGCCTTGAGCAGGTAGATGTTGCTGACCCCGGGAATCTCCACGGGGTACTGGAAGGCCAGGAAGACGCCCTCGCGGGCACGCTCCTCGGGCTTCATGTCCAGAAGGTCCTTGCCCAGATAGGTGACGCTGCCGCCGGTCACCTCGTAGCCGGGGCGACCGGCCAGGACATGCGACAGGGTGCTCTTGCCGGAGCCGTTCGGCCCCATGATGGCGTGGACCTCGCCGGGCTTCACCGCCAGGCTGATCCCCTTGAGGATGGGTTTGTCGTCGACGCGGGCGTGGAGATTTTCGATCTTCAGCATGATTTCACCTTGGGGATGTGCGGCACGCGCACGCTAAACACTAGGATTGGGCCATCCGGCAGCAAGACTCGCCGGCTTGCGCCGGCGGACACTTGACCGTGCCGTAGGAACAGAACACGCAGCAATCGCCCGGCCTGGGTTTCAGCAGGGCCCGGCAGGCCGTGCATTCATAGAAATACCAGCAGGCATCCAGCGGCAGGGTCTCCTCGCGGCGATGGCCGCAGCGGGGGCAGGTAATGACCGAGCGCGGTTCCATGGCGTGCGCTTCATCCGACGCTCCCTTCCAGGCTGATGCCCAGCAAGGCCTGCGCTTCCACGGCGAATTCCATCGGCAGCTCCTTGAATACCTGCTTGCAGAAGCCGTTGACGATCATGGACACCGCATCCTCGGCGGACAGGCCGCGCTGCTGGCAGAAGAACAGCTGGTCGTCACTGATCTTCGAGGTGGTGGCCTCGTGCTCCAGGCGGGCGGTGGGCTGCTTGACCTCGATGTAGGGGAAGGTGTGCGCGCCGCAGCGGTCGCCGATCAGCAGCGAGTCGCACTGCGTATAGTTGCGGGCGTTCTCGGCGCTCTTGAGTATCTTCACCTGGCCGCGATAGCTGTTCTGGGCGCGGCCGGCGGAGATACCCTTGGAGATGATGGTGCTTTTGGTGTTCTTGCCGATGTGGATCATCTTGGTGCCGGTGTCGGCCTGCTGGCAGTGATTGGTGACCGCGACGGAATAGAACTCGCCGACGGAATCGTCGCCGCGCAGGATGCAGCTCGGGTACTTCCAGGTGATGGCCGAGCCGGTCTCGACCTGGGTCCAGGAGATCTTGGACTGGCGGCCCCGGCAGTCGCCGCGCTTGGTGACGAAGTTGTAGATGCCGCCGCGGCCTTCCTCGTCGCCGGGGTACCAGTTCTGCACGGTCGAATACTTGATCTCGGCATGGTCCAGCGCCACCAGTTCGACGACGGCGGCATGCAGCTGGTTCTCGTCGCGCATGGGCGCGGTGCAGCCCTCCAGGTAGCTGACGTGGCTGCCGGCCTCGGCGATGATCAGGGTCCGCTCGAACTGGCCGGTCTTGGCGGCGTTGATGCGGAAGTAGGTGGACAGCTCCATCGGACAGCGCACACCCTTGGGAATGAAAACGAAGGAGCCATCGGAGAAGACCGCCGAATTGAGCGCGGCGAAGAAGTTGTCGGACGGTGGCACCACGGAGCCGAGGTACTGGCGGACCAGGTCGGGATGCTCCTGGATGGCTTCGGACATCGAGCAGAAGATCACGCCCGCCGCCGCCAGCTTGTCCTTGAAGGTGGTGGCCACGGAGACGCTGTCGAATACCGCGTCCACCGCCACGCCGGCCAGCCGCTCCTGCTCGTACAGGGGGATGCCCAGTTTCTTGTAGGTTTCCAGCAGCTTCGGATCGACCTCGTCCAGGCTCTTGGGCGCCTCCTGGGTCTTCGGCGCCGAGTAGTAGCTGATGGCCTGATAGTCGACCGGCTCGTAATGCACGTAGGCCCAGGTCGGCTCGGTCATGGTCAGCCAGTGGCGATAGGCCGCCAGGCGCCATTCCAGCATCCATTCCGGTTCGCGCTTGCGCGCCGAGATGGCGCGGATGACATCCTCGTTCAGGCCCGGCGGCAGGGTGTCCGCCTCCAGGTCGGTCACGAAGCCCGGCTTGTATTCCTTGTGGATGATTTTTTCCAGTGCTTCTGCAGTCGCCGCCATTGGTCTTACTCCATGTTGCGTCGTGGCTGGATGGTGATGCTGCCGAGAGGGATGTTGAAACCGTCCGGAGCGCGCGTCATCGGGTTGGCCATGTCGGCCAGCGTGACCGCATCCAGCGCCGCCTGGATGGCGCGATTCAGCACCGACCAGTTGCCGCGGATATGGCAGGACGCCGACTGTTCGCACTGGGCGCTTTCCAGGCCACACTCCGTCAGCGCGATCGGCCCCTCCAGCGCGCGGATGATGGCGGCCACCGTGGTTTCCTCCGCCGGCAGCGCCAGCTGGTAGCCGCCGCGCGAGCCGCGGGTGGAACGCAGCACCTCGGCGCGCGCCAGGGCCTTGAGCACCTTGCTGACGGTTGGCGCCGCGACACCGGCGGAATCCGCCAGTTCGCCGGCGGTATAGGTCTTGCCGGGCGTCTTGGCCATGTAGCCCAGGATGATGATGGCGTAGTCGGTCAGTTTGCTGATGCGCAGCATGGACGATGGCTCCCACTCATTGGGGACCATTTTAGTCCTGTTTAATAACCAAGTAAAGAACTAGGCTTTTGCCGGAGGCGGTGCGGCATCCGCTGCGGGCGGGCGAGCGAGTCCCGTCCTATACTGGCGCCCTTGCGGATGGTCCGGCTGCCGGATTGTCCGGACCAGAGATTCGGCTAACTAGAGAGAGGGTGGACGTGCTGGGAATGTATCGTCGTCGTCGGCGGATGCGGGAAATGCGCGGTGTCAGCGGGCTGGGGCTGCTGGTGTTGTGGGGGTGGGTCATGCTCGCCGGCGCGGCACCGGCACCGGTGCCGGCATTGGCCGCCGAGGGTGCGGTGGTGGCCACCGAAATCCGGCAACGGCTGGCCGCCGGCAGGCATCCGGCCCTGCGCTGGGGCAACTTTTCCGATGTGGCCAAGGCGCTGGCGCAACTCTATGACCCGGCGACGCCGGCGCCGCTGTGGTATCGCGACGGCAAGCCGACCGATCAGGCGCGGCTGCTGGTGCAGAGTCTTGCCGGCGCCGACGATCTTGGTCTGAATGCCGTCGATTACGATGCCGACCTGTTGGCCCAGTGGCTGGTGGGGCCGGCGCTACAGGCGGGCGAGCCGCCCGCGGTGGCCGATTTCGACGTCGCGCTGAGCGTGGCCGCCACCCGCTATGTGAGCAATGTCTACCTGGGGCGGATCAATCCGCGCACGGTGGGTTTCGGCCTGAACGTCGAGCCCAAGCGGCTGGATGTGCCGAAGCGGGTTCGCGAGCTGACGCAAAGCCCGCATCCCGAGCAGGTGCTGGCATCGCTGGAGCCGCGTTTTCCGATGTATCGTCCGCTGAAGGAGGGCCTGCTGCGCTACCGGCAACTGGCGCGCGAGGTGCCGCGGCTGCGCTTCGGTTTCCCGGCCAAGTTCACCCCCGGCATGAGCCACAAGGACGTGCCGGCGCTGCGCAAGCTGTTGGTGGCGCTGGGTGATCTGAGGGATGTCGATCCCGCGCTGGCGGCGTCCGAGCTCTACGACCCCGCGCTGGCCGAGGCGGTCAGGCGCTATCAGGTAAGGCACGGGCTCGGCAGCGACGCCATCATCGGCAGGAACACGCTGGCGCGCCTGTCGACACCGATCGCCGACCGGCTCAAGCAGATCCAGCTGGGGCTGGAGCGCCTGCGCTGGCTGCCCGATGTGCGCGGGCATTACCTGATCGTCAACATTCCCTCCTTCAAGCTGTACGGCGCGCGCACGGGCGAGGGACCCGGGTCCTATGACATCGAGATGAACGTGGTGGTCGGCGAGGCGATTGATGGGCGCAGCACCCCGGTCTTCCATTCCGACATGACCATGGTTACCTTCCGGCCCTACTGGAATGTCCCGGAGGGCATCGCGGCCAAGGAACTGGTGCCGGCGATCCTGCGCAACCCCAAGTATCTCGCCAGGAACGACATGGAGATCGTGTCGAGCTTCGCTCCGCAGGCCAAGCCGCAGGCCGTCAGCCAGGCGGTGCTCGACCAGGTCGCCGCGGGCGCCTACAAGATTCGCCAGAAACCCGGCACCAAGAACGCGCTGGGGCCGATCAAGTTCTCCTTTCCCAACAACAACAACGTCTACCTGCATGGCACGCCCAGCCAGAGCCTGTTCAGCCGCGACCGGCGCGATTTCAGCCATGGCTGCATACGGGTGCAGGAACCCGCCCGGCTGGCGGAATGGGTGCTGGCGGATAACGGCGACTGGCCGCTGGTGCGCATCGAGGAAACCATGCAGGGCGAGGCGACCAGGACCATCAACCTCAGGAAGCCGATCCCCGTCTATATCCTCTACTCGACGGTGATGGCCGATCCGGATGGCGCCATCAGTTTCTTCGAGGACATCTACGGCCATGACCGCACGCTGCAGGTGCTGCTGGCGCGCGGTTTTCCCTACCCGCGCTGAGGCGCGGGCTCAGTCCTCGTCGCCGACCATGTCGAAGACCAGCGTCACTGACTTGCCGGTGCGCGTGTTGGTGGCCCGGAAGGTGGCCGCAGCTTCCTCCATCCCGGTGCACTCGATCTCGACGGGCGGATCGTCGTAGTCCTCGGGGTCGATTTCCAGCTGGTCCATCAGGCGCTGGTTTTCCTCGGCGGACAATTCCATGTTGCCGTCGGCGTCGATATGCATGGGGCAGGGGGTGGGCTAGGGTGGTGGGATGGATGCTGGGGACACCTTGGGTGGCGCCCCATGATCGGTGGTCGGTCGGCAGCACCTACCAGTGGCGCACCCGCCCGGTGTCGAGGTGCACGAAATTGGAGCGCGGATAGTAGCCCACGCCGCCCATGGCCAGGGCCAGGCCGGCCTGACGTATTTCGCGGGTGCTGACGTCGTCCATGCGGATATCCACGGCCTTGCCTTCGATGTGCATGCTGTGTTCCGCGACGCCATGGCTGAAGCGGCGCAGCCAGCTGTTGGTTTCGGGGGAGCGGTAGCCGGAGAGTATCCGGAAGGGGCCGCTGGAGCCGGTGAACGCCGACATGGCGAAGAAGATGTCGATCAGGCCCGGGTCCATTTCCCGGATCTCGTCGGCGTGGTGGTCGCGGAGCAGGCTGCTGAAGCGCAGGCGGGTCTCGCGGTCGTAATCCTGCTCCGGACAGCAGCGGATGGTCAGTTCCTCGTCGGTGTGAACATTGTGGAAGCTCAGGGTGCGCTCCGTGCCGAGGAGGCTGGCGACCGACCGGCTTGGTGGCAGGATCAGGGCGCCTGCCGCGGCCAGGGTGGCCCGGGTCAGGAAACTGCGGCGGGAGATCGTGCCGACGGGGCGGGGCAGGGACGAGGGGGTGGCAATCAGACGCGGCTGATGACTCACAGGCTTACCTCCGGTGACGATAGTCGTTGGGTTTGCGCATGAGCATCGAGGAATTCTCCAGGTGCCGGAAGCGAACAGGCGCTGAAGAAGGTGGGGAATTTCTCGATGCAAGGGCGGGAATGGATTCCCATGTCGCCGCCCAATGTACTGATCCCACGGTCAAGGATCAAGCATTATTTGCCTTTTTTGCAAGGCAAGGTTCGTGCCGTATGAGCTTGTTTTGTGGGAGTGCGTGTGCCCGGGCAGGGTGCGCGCGCTTGGGATCAAGGGTCTTGGTCCGGTAAAGGGTTTATCTGTGAACGGCAAACCTGGATGTCGTCGAAGTGCCGGGCGACCGGATGAGCGGATGCATCGCTTGCCGGGTCCTCGCGGATCAGGCGGGTGGTCGCGAGGCCCGCCGCCCGCGCCGCGTCGAGCTCGCCCTCGATATCCGACAGGAACAGGATGGTGGCGGGCGGCAGGTCGATCTCCCGTGCGATGGCCTGATATGACGACGTTTCCTGCTTGGGGCCTATGCGGGTATCGAAATAGCCGCTGAACATCGGTGTCAGGTCGCCGAAGGCGGTATGGGCGAACAGCAGTTTCTGGGCCTGCACCGAGCCCGATGAGAACACGTACAGCCGGATTCCATCCGCCCGCCACGCCCGCAGCTGGCGCGTGGCGTCCTCGTAGAGATGGCCGAGGAAATCCCCTTGCCGGTAGCCCGCCTCCCAGATCATGCCCTGCAGCGACTTCAGCGGTGTCGCCTTGCGATCCGCGTCGATCCATGCCAGCAGCTGTGCGGTGGTCTCCGCCAGCGTCAGCTGGCGCCCGGACAGCCGGGCCACTTCCGCCAGCTCGGCGGCGACAGCCGGTTCCTGGGCATGCCGCTCCAGAAAGTCGCCAAGATGCGCCCGTGCGTAGGGGAACAGCACCTCCTTGACGAAGGACAGGGACGAGGTAGTGCCCTCGATGTCGGTCAGGATGGCCCGGATCATGCGAGGCTTGCCAGGTGCTGATCGAAGTTGGGGAAGCGCGCGGCGATCGGGTCGCCGGTGACGTCGGCGATCCAGCCGTCCGGGTTGGTGAACAGGCGAATGCACTTGAAGTGCGGGTTTTCGCCCATGTCGAACCAGTGTTTCATGCCGGCCGGCACGCTCAGCAGGTCGCCCTGCTCGCACAGCACCATGAACACCCGTTCGTCCGGGTGCAGGTAGAAGAGCCCCCGGCCCTCGACGAAGAACCGGACCTCGTACTCGGCATGGGTGTGCTCGTTGAGAAACCTGGAGCGCAGTTCGTCCTTCTGCGGGTGGTCGGGCCGCAGGCTGACGACATCGACCGAGCGAAACTCATAGCGGTCGATCAGCCGGTTGACCGAGCCCTGATAGGCCGCGATCACCGCCTCCTGGCTGGCGTCCGCCGCCAGTGGCTGCTCGGTGGTCCAGCGCTCGAAGAGGACGCCGGCTTCCCCTAGCCAGTCGGCCATGACGGCGGGGTCGCTGGTGATGGTTGCGGCTTCCGGCCGGTCCGCGGGACAAATCGTCAAGTGACTCATGGGGTTTTCACTCCGTGCAGGCGTGATTCGATGTCGAACAGGAATTCCAGGGCCTCGACCTGGCGCAGGGCCGCCGCCACCGTTGCGCCCCAGGTGTAGAAGCCATGGCTGGCAATGATATAGCCATGGGTGTCGCCATGCTGGTCAAGCCAGTCGTCGACCCGGGCGGCGAGGCGGTCGATATCCTGATCGTTGGGGAAGATCGGTATCCGCACGCGGGTCGCGTGCGTGCGGATGTCGCCCAGCGCCTTCAGCAGTTCGTAGTTCTCCAGGATCAGCTCGTCCGGCCACAGCCGCGAGACCAGCGTCGCCCCCGGCGAATGCGGATGCAGGACGCAACCCGTGCCGGGATAGCGGCGGTAAAGCGCGGTGTGCAGACGGGTTTCCGCCGAGGGGCGGCGGTCGTCCAGCGAGTTTCCATCGGCATCGACCAGCATGATGTCGTCGGCCACCAGCCGCCCCTTGTGGCGACCCGAGACCGTGATGGCGATGCGGCCATCCGCCAGCCGGGCGGAGAAGTTGCCGCTGGTGGCCGGAACCCAGCCGCGCCGGTCGATGAAGCGCCCGGCCTCGATCAGTTCCTGGGCGCGCGGGGGAAAGTCGTCTGACATCCGGTGGCTTCTGGGGTAAAGGCGCCGATTGTAGACAGCGCCGACGGCGGACTCAATCAGTCGCGAAAGGCCTCGACCGGCACCCGCACGCGGACCTCGTCGCCGACGCCCGGGAGGTATTTGGTCATCCCGAACTCGGAGCGCTTCAGCGTGGCCTCGATGTCGGCGGCGCACAGGGGCTTCTTGACGATGGGGTTCTCGCCGCAGGTGAAGCGCTCGATCTTCAGCCATACCGGGCGGGTCGTGCCCAGCAGGGTCAGCTGGCCCTCGGCCGCGACCGGCTTGCCGCCCTCGAACAGGAGCCTGTCGGACCGGAAGGTGATGGTCGGGTACTGGGCGACGTTGAAGAAGTCCGCCGATTGCATGTGCTCGTTCCACTTCGCCTGGCCCATGTTGATCGAATCGGCCGCGATGGTCAGCTCCACCGAGCCCGTCTGCTTGGCGGTGTCCAGGCTGATCCTGCCCGCCGTGCGGTCGAAGCGGCCGCGCTGGGTGGAGAAGCCGAGGTGGTTGACCTCGAACAGGGGCAGCGTGTGGTCGGGGTCGATGGTGAAGGTTTCCGCGGCCAGTCCATCGGCGGCCGCGAACGACGCGAGCAGGGCGAGGGTCAGTTTGTGCATGGCGGTTCTCTGCGAGGGGGTTGTCGCTAGTTGTGGCGGGCAGGTGGCCTGCGGCAGGGGTTGCCCCGCCTCAGGCGGCCAGTCGCCCGGCCTGGTAATCGGCGATGGCCTGCCGGATCTCTGCCTCGGTGTTCATCACGAATGGGCCGTGCGCCACGATCGGTTCGTGCAGCGGCCGGCCGGCGATCAGCAGGACGCGGCTGTCGGCCTCGGCGGTCAGGGCAAGGCCGTCGCTGTCCGCCGACTGTTCGAGGATGGCCAGCTGCCTGGTGTGCACCGGGGAGCCGCTGATGGCCACGGTACCACGATAGACGTACAGCGCGGCGTGATGCTCGGGGGGCAGCCGGTCGTCGAAACGACTGCCCGCCGGCAGGCGAATGTCGAGGACACGCGGTTCCGTCACCGGACGCGCAATGGCGCCGGCGACGCCATGGCTGCTGCCCATCAACACCTTCACGGCCGCCCCTTCGGTCGTCGTGAAGCCGGGGATCTCGGATTCCTGCACGTCGCGGTAATCGGGGGCCGACATCTTCGCGTTCGCCGGCAGGTTCAGCCACAGCTGGAAGCCCTCCATCTCACCCTGTTCCTGTTCGGGCAGTTCGGCATGGATGACGCCGCGGCCGGCCAGCATCCACTGCAGGCCGCCGCTTTGCAGTAGTCCCTCGTGGCCGGCGCTGTCGCGGTGGCGCATGCGGCCGGCAACCAGGTAGGTCAGGGTCTCGAAGCCGCGGTGCGGGTGGTCCGGGAAACCGGCGATGTAATCCTCGGGATGATCGCTGCGGAAGGCGTCCAGCATCAGGAAGGGATCGAGCCGGCGATGCAGGGCCTGGCCGATGACGCGGGTCAGTTTGACGCCGGCACCGTCCGAGGTCTGGTGGCCGGTGATTCGCTGCTCGACACGCCGGGGGCGGTTGACGGTGATGACGGATACGCGGTCGTTCATGGTGGTCTCCTGGCGAAAATCCGGGTCCCGCCGGGGCAGGGCTCCGGTGCGGACTTTACCCGGTATCGGCGCGCCATGGGCAAGGTTCCGCGTTCGCGCCCGTGCCGACGGCCCTCGCGCGGGCCGGCTTAGCAATTGCGGTTCCGCCGTTATATGATGTTCCGCCATGTGCCGCCCTGTCCTTCCTGTTTCCACATGAACCCCCGCAGCGCCGAGATCGAGCGCAACACCTCCGAGACGCAGATCCGGGTTCGCCTCGCGCTCGACGGCACCGGCCGCGCGCGGCTGGAGACCGGCGTTCCCTTTCTCGATCACATGCTCGACCAGATCGTCCGGCATGGGTTGATCGATCTCGATGTGATCGCCCATGGCGATCTGCACATTGATGCCCATCACACGGTCGAGGACATCGGCATCACCCTGGGCATGGCCTTCGAGCGGGCGGTGGGCGACAAGACCGGCATCCGCCGCTATGGACACAGCTATGTCCCGCTGGACGAGGCGCTGTCGCGCGTGGTGGTGGATTTCTCCGGTCGGCCCGGCCTGTCCTACGGGGTCGAATTCCCCCGCGCCAGGATCGGCGATTTCGATGTCGACCTGTTCGGGGAGTTTTTCCGGGGCTTCGTGAATCATGCCCGGGTGACCCTGCACATCGACAACCTGAAGGGGCAGAATGCCCACCATGTCGCCGAGACCATCTTCAAGGCCTTCGGCCGCGCCCTGCGCATGGCACTGGAGCCCGACGAGCGCATGCAGGGCGCGATTCCATCCACCAAGGGCAGCCTCTAACCACCCTTCCGGCCCGATCATCCCGTTTGCCGATGTCTTCCGTTGCAATCATCGATTACGGCATGGGGAATCTGCACTCCATTGCCAAGGCCCTGCAGCATGCCGACCGCTCGGTCTCGGTCATGGTGACGGATGAGCCCGCCGCCATCCTGCGGGCCGATCGTGTCGTTTTTCCCGGCGTCGGCGCCATCCGCGACTGCATGGAAGCGCTGCGCGCCCGCCGGCTGGCGCCCGTGCTGCGCGAGGCGGCCGCCAGCCGGCCACTGCTGGGCATCTGCCTTGGCATGCAGGCGCTGCTGGACGCGAGCGAGGAAAACGAGGGCACGGCCTGTCTGGGGCTCTTGCCCGGCCGGGTCGTCCGCTTCGCCGACGGATTGGTGGACGCCCGCGGCCAGCCGCTGAAAATCCCGCATATGGGCTGGAACCGGGTGCAACCGCGCATCGATCATCCCGTCTGGGCCGGCATCGAGGCTGGCAGCTGGTTCTACTTCGTACACAGCTACCATGCGGTCCCGGCGGAGACCGCCGACATCGTCGGCACGGCGGACTACCCGGTCCCGTTTGCCGCCGCCCTGGCCCGGGGCAATCTTTTTGCCGTGCAGTTCCATCCCGAGAAAAGCCAGGCCGCCGGTCTCCGCCTGCTGGCCAATTTCCTGAGCTGGTCGCCCTGATCGCCGGTTTCGCGCGCGCTTCATCCACCCCAAGTCGAGGATATTCCCATGCTTTTGATACCTGCTATCGATCTCAAAGATGGCAAGTGTGTCCGTCTGCGGCAGGGCCGCATGGAAGACGATACGGTTTTCTCCGATGATCCCGTGGCCGTGGCAGGGCGCTGGATCGGCGATGGGGCGAAGCGGCTGCATCTGGTCGACCTCGATGGTGCCTTCGCCGGCAAACCGCGCAACGGCGGGGTGATCCATGCCATCCGCGAGGCTTATCCCGAGGTGCAGATCCAGGTGGGCGGCGGCATCCGCGACGAGGACACCATCCAGGAATACCTGAATGCCGGCGTCGATTACGTCATCATCGGCACCAAGGCGGTCAGTGCCCCGCATTTCGTGCGCGAGGTGGCGGCCGAGTTTCCCAACCACATCATTGTCGGGCTGGACGCCCGGGACGGCAAGGTGGCCATCGACGGCTGGTCGAAGCTTTCCCATCATGATGTCATCGATCTGGCGCAGAAGTTCGAGGATGACGGTGTCGAGGCCATCGTCTACACCGACATCAGCCGCGACGGCATGCTGCAGGGGGTCAACGTCGAGGCCACGGCCCGGCTGGCGCGCGCCATCCGCATTCCGGTGATTGCCTCCGGCGGCATCCACACCCTGGACGACATCCATGCCCTCGGCGCGGTGGTCGGCGAGGGCGTGTCCGGGGCCATCACCGGGCGGGCCATATACGAGGGCACGCTGGATTTCGCCGAAGGCCGCAAGGTCGCCGAGCAATACTGAGTTATGCTGGCCAAGCGCATCATTCCCTGCCTGGACGTCGACAATGGCCGCGTCGTCAAGGGCGTCAAGTTCGTCGAGATCAAGGACGCCGGCGATCCGGTGGAAATCGCGCGCCGCTATGATCGGGAGGGCGCCGACGAACTGACCTTCCTCGACATCACCGCCAGCGCCCATGACCGCGATACCCTGGTGCATGTGGTCGAGCAGGTGGCCGGCGAGATTTTCATCCCCCTGACCGTGGGTGGCGGCATCCGCACCCTCGAGGACATCCGCCGGATGCTCAACGCTGGTGCCGACAAGGTCAGCATCAACAGCGCGGCGGTGGCGCGCCCGGAGTTCGTGCGCGAGGCGGCGGAGCGTTTCGGCTCCCAATGCATCGTCGTGGCCATCGACGCCAAGCAGGTGGCCGACGCACCCGGGCGCTGGGAAATCTTCACCCACGGCGGGCGCAAGCCGACCGGTCTCGACGCCGTCGAATGGGCGCGGCGCATGGTGGCCTATGGTGCCGGGGAAATCCTTCTGACCAGCATGGATCGCGACGGCACCAAGTCGGGTTTCGATCTGGAATTGACTCGCGCCATCAGCGAGGCGGTCCCGGTGCCGGTCATCGCTTCTGGCGGCGTCGGCACGCTTGATCATCTGGCCGACGGCGTCACCCTCGGCAAGGCGGACGCGGTGCTGGCCGCGAGCATTTTTCATTTCGCGGAGCACACCATCCGTGAAGCCAAGGCGCACATGGCAGGGCGCGGCATCGAGGTGCGCTTGTGAGCGATTGGCTGGACGTCGTGCGCTGGAACAGCGATGGTCTGGTGCCGGTGATTGCGCAGGAAGCCGGAACGGGCACTGTGCTGATGGTGGCCTGGATGAATCGGGAAGCCCTGGCGCTGACGGTCGCCGAGGGCTATGCCTGCTATTGGTCGCGTTCCCGCCAGAAACTCTGGCGCAAGGGCGAGGCATCCGGCCATCGGCAGCGGGTGCTGGACATCCGCCTGGACTGCGACGAGGACGTGGTCCTGCTGACTGTCGAGCAGGCGGGTGGCATCGCCTGCCACACCGGTCGCCATCACTGCTTCTACCGCCGCCTGGTAGATGGCCAGTGGCAGGCGGTGGAGCCGGTGCTGAAATCCCCCGCATCCATCTATCCGACATGAATCAGGATATTCTGGCCGAACTGGCCGCCGTACTGGAGCAGCGCAAGTCGCAGGATCCGGAGTCGTCCTATGTCGCCCGGCTCTACGCCAAGGGCCTGGACGCCATTCTCAAGAAGATCGGCGAGGAGGCCACCGAGACGGTCATGGCCGCGAAGGATGGTGTGGCCGAGAAGATCGTCTACGAGGTGGCCGATCTCTGGTTCCACAGCCTGGTGCTGCTGGCCCATCAGGGGCTGGGTCCGGATCAGGTGCTGGCCGAGCTGCAGCGTCGTTTCGGCCTGTCGGGCCTGGCGGAAAAGGCTGCGCGCGAGCCCTGGCCTCACCCTCCGGCGCCGGTTGGCCAGAAGCGCAGGTAAAGCGCCCAGGCCGACGCGCTGCCGAACAACAGGAACAGGATCGCCGCCACCCGGGTGCGCCGGCGGTAGACCCGGACCAGCTCGCGTTCGGGCAGGGTGGAGAGAATGAACGGCCGGCCGCGATCGGCTGGCTTGTGCATCAGGTTCATGTCGGCGTCATGGGCGGTCTCGTGCCAGCCATTCAGGACTTCCTGCTCGGCCAGGTCCAGGGCTGTTTCCCATTCCGCCGGGCTGATCTGGCCATCCCGGTCGGTATCGAATCGCTGCCTGAGTGCCGCCGGAGCCTGCTTCCATCGCCGCACCAGCTGGCCGACCCGCTCCTCTACGGTGCCGGGATCGCTGCTGGCGAGCGCCTTGAGGAAGCCGATCGCATAGAGGGGTTCGAACTCGTCGATGCGGCTCTCCGTGTAGCGGTAGTCGCCGCCCTGGTTCAGGCGCTCCCAGAGGCCTGCGGTCTCCTCCGGCATGCTGCCGGGCCGGCGCGTGTGGCCCCGCCAGCGACGGGTGCGCGAGGGCATCACCGCGGCGCCGTCGGGATCGATGATGCAGCGCCCGGTGCCGTCGTCGAGATGGAAAATGGCGCTGCTGATGCCGCGCTCGATGACCGTCCAATCATGCTTGTTGCCGCTCCCCTGCTTCTGCTCCACGGTATAGCGGTACCAGACACAGGGTCGGCCACTGAGCGGGGCCGTGACCGGCTCGCCCGGCATCATGCGGACGATGCCCTGCAATTCCACATACCCCTGCGGGGCGGAGCGGATGAAGGCGCTGGGCGTGTCCTCGATCAGGCGGAGCTGCGACAGGTAGCGGAACAGGCCCGCCAGGCTGGTGGCGGCGACCAGCGTGGCCAGGGTCCAGCCGGTCCAGAACTCCTGTGACGGGAGCTCCCGGATGAGCGTCGGGTAGGGCACGGCGATGGCCGCAAGGGTCAGGCGCCGAACAGGCCGCGGAGATCCGGGTCGCTCAGCTCCTGGTCGGAAAATTCCAGCAGATCGAGGGATTCGAAACCGAAAAAGCGGGCGATGAGGATATCCGGGAATTCCTCGATGCGGATATTGTTGCTGTTGACGCAGTCGTTGTAGAACTCCCGGCGATCGGCGATGGCGTTTTCCAGGCTGGTGATGCGGGCTTCGAGGCTGCGGAAGGCGCTGTTGGCCTTGAGATCGGGATAGGCCTCGGCGGTGGCGAACAGCTGCACCAGCCCCTGGCGCAGCCGGCTTTCGGCATCGCCGAGCGCCCGCAGATCATGCTGCTCGCGGGCCGAAGAGACGTTGGCGCGGGCCCGCATGACGGATTCCAGGGTGGTCTGCTCGTGGCGCATGTACTGCTTGCAGGTTTCGACCAGCTTGGGTAGCTCGTCGTGGCGCTGCTTGAGCAGCACGTCGATGTTGGACCAGGCCCTGGCCACCTCGTGCTTCAGGTTCACCAGCCGGTTGTAGATCAGGATGACGTAGCCGATGGCAATGATCACAAGGCCAAGAAGAACGAAGCCGGCGATGATCATGAACGGGTGCTCCGGAAAGGGGGAAATGCCGGGCGGACGGCCGCCTGGCGCCGATTTTAGTACATGACGACGGCGCTTCGCGGGGGCGCCGTTCAGCAAGCGTGAGAGGCCATGAGCAACATACGACCATTCAAGGGGATGACGCCCAGTCTGGCGGCGGGCGTTTTCGTGGACCAGACCGCGGTGGTGATCGGCGATGTCAGCCTCGGGCGGGATGTCTCGATCTGGCCGATGACCGTGCTGCGCGGCGATGTGAACAGCATCGTCATCGGCGACGAGACCAATATCCAGGACGGTTGCGTGTTGCACGTGACACACCGCAGCGAGATGCATCCCGAAGGCTATCCGTTGCTCGTGGGCCGTGGTGTGACGGTCGGGCACAAGGTCGTGCTGCACGGTTGCACGATCGGCGATCTGTGCCTGATCGGCATCGGCGCCATCGTCATGGACGGCGCGGTGATCGAGGATCGCGTGATGCTCGGGGCCGGTGCCCTGGTGCCGCCCGGCAAGCGGCTGGAGAGCGGCTACCTCTATGTCGGCAGCCCAGCCCGGCCGTCTCGCACCCTGCGCGATCAGGAGCTCGAATATCTCGGCTATTCCAGGGATGGCTACGTCCGGCTCAAGACCCAGCATCAACTGGCGCTGGGCCGTCCCGACTGACGGGCTTCAGCGCTCCCGGTCGGCCGTCAGGACGGCGATGACCGGCCCCGTCTCGGGGCGGATGCCGCGCCAGAGGGCGAATGCCTCGGCGGCCTGTTCGACCAGCATGCCGATACCGTCGACGCTGAGCCGCGCGCCGTGCGCCTGTCCCCAGCGCACGAACGGTGTCGGCCGTTGCCCGTAGGCGAGATCGTAGCAGGCGCCGCCGGGCGCCAGGATGCCCGGTGGCAGGGGTGGCAGCTCGCCGCTGAGGCTCGCGGCCGTGGCGTTGAGGATCAGGTCGCACGGCGCCGCGTCGGCCAGGGTTTCGAGGCCACAGCCGGTGACGGGGCCCAGGTCGCGGAATTCGTGCTCCAGCGTCACCGCGCGGGCTGCCGTGCGGTTGGCGATGACCACTGCCGCCGGGGCATGTTCAAGCAGCGGCGCCAGGATACCGCGCGTGGCGCCGCCGGCACCGAGGATCAGCAGGCGCTGGCCGCTCAGCCGGAGGCCGAGATTAGCGGTCAGGTCGCGCACCAGGCCGGCCCCGTCGGTGTTGTCACCCAGCAGACAGCCATCCGCCTGCAGGGCCAGGGTGTTGACCGCCTGCGCGCGGCGTGCGCGGGGGCTCAGCCGGTCGGCGATGCGGAAGGCCAGTTCCTTCAGGGGAACAGTACAGTTGAGTCCCCGTCCGCCGTCCGACAGGAAGCTTGTGACGGCAGCCTCGAAGGCATCGGCCGGCACATCCTGGGCGTCGTAGGCGAGCGGCTGGCCGGTCTGCCGGGCGAACAGGCGGTGGATGCGCGGCGACAGGCTATGGCTGATCGGATGCCCGAAGACGGCATAGCGGTCGGGGGTGGCCATGCCGGTCAGGGGCGGCTGTCCCGCAGCCACTGGGCTGCGGTCTTGGCGTAATAGGTCAGGATGGCGTCGGCGCCGGCGCGCTTCAGTGCGAGCAGGGCCTCGACAACGGTCTTGCGCTCGTCCAGCCAGCCCTGCTGGGCGGCAGCCTTGAGCATCGCATACTCGCCGCTGACCTGGTAGGCTAGGGTCGGCACGGCGAACGTATCCTTGATGCGGCGGATGATGTCCAGATAGGGCAGGCCGGGCTTGACCATGACCAGATCGGCGCCTTCGGCCAGATCCAGCTCGACCTCGCGCAGGGCTTCGTCGCTGTTGGCGGGATCCATCTGATAGCTGGACTTGTCGCCGCCGCCGAGATTGGCGGCGGAGCCCACGGCGTCGCGGAAGGGGCCGTAGAAGGCCGAGGCATACTTGGCCGAATAGGCCAGGATGCGGGTGTTCACATGGCCGGATGCCTCCAGCGCGTCGCGGATGGCGCCGATGCGGCCATCCATCATGTCGGAGGGGGCGACGATGTCGGCGCCGGCCGCCGCATGCGAGCAGGCCTGGCGAACCAGCACCGCCACCGTCTCGTCATTCATGACGTAGCCCCGCTCGTCGATCAGGCCGTCCTGGCCATGTGTCGTGAACGGGTCGAGCGCGACATCGGTGATGACGCCAAGCTCCGGCAGTTCTGCCTTGATGGCGCGCACGGCCCGCTGCGCCAGGCCGTCGGGATGGTAGGCTTCGGCCGCGTCGAGGCTCTTGCGTTCGGCCGGCGTGACCGGGAACAGGGCGATCGCCGGAATACCCAGCTCCGCCGCTTCCCGGCACTCGGCCAGCAGCAAATCCAAGCTGAGCCGGTACACGCCGGGCATGGAGGCTACCGGTTCGCGCCGCTGTTGCCCCTCGAGCACGAACAAGGGGTAGATCAGGTCGTCGGCGGACAGCCTGTGTTCGCGCACCAGCCGGCGGCTGAACTCGTCGCGTCGCAGCCGGCGCGGCCTCAGCCGGGGATGGTGGCCGTGAGCAGGATGAGGCATGGTGCTGGTCGGGGGCTGCGGAGAGGTATCCACATAGTGTATTCGAGGCGTGCAGGTTATGATAGTTGGAGTGTATGAAACGGGAGTGACCTGAAGATGCATTCGACGAAAACAAAATTCTGGCTGGCCTACGGGCTGGCGCTCGTGTGGTTGCTCACCCTCAGCAGGGCGGCTGCCGACGAACACTTGGCTGCGCCGCAGCGGGTGATCCAGGAGACCGCGGACCAGTTGCAGGTCTCGCTGCAGAAGCCTGAATACAAGGCCGATTTCAAGAAGGCCACGGCGCTGGTCGATCAGATCATCTATCCGCATGTCGACTTCGACCGGGTATCCATCTTGGTGCTGGGCAAACACTGGCGCAGCGCGACTCCGGAACAGCGCGAGCGTTTCAAGCGGGAATTCCGCATGCTGCTGGTGCGGACCTACACTACTGCATTCACGGAGTATGCCAACTGGAAGATCCGCTACCTGCCGCTCGATGAGGCCTCCGACAAGAAGGCGCTGGTGAAGACGGAGATCCTGCAATCCGGCGGCCAGCCGGTCGCGGTGAATTACCGCATGGTGCGGGAGGGGACCGACTGGAAGGTCTATGACGTGCTGATCGAGGGCATCAGCCTGCTGCAGAACTATCGCACCAGCTTCAACGACGAGGTGGAGCAGACCGGGTCGCTGGACCAGCTGATCGCACACCTGTCCGAGCGCAATTCCGGCGCCATGCGGGAGCCGGTCGGCTCCGGCAATGACGCCACCTCCGCCGGCAAGAGCCGGCTATGAGTTCATAGCCATTCGCGGGGCTTGAGGAAGTTCTGATAGAGATTGTCCTCGGCGCTGCCGGGCTCCGGCTTCCAGTTGTAGCGCCAGTGCGCCACGGGAGGCAGCGACATGAGGATGGATTCGGTCCGGCCCCCCGACTGCAGGCCGAAAAGGGTGCCGCGGTCGTAGACAAGGTTGAATTCGACGTAGCGGCCGCGCCGGTACAGCTGGAAATCCCGCTCGCGTTCCCCGTAGGGGGTGCCCTTCCGTTTCTGCACAATGGGCAGGTAGGCCCTCAGGTAGTGGTCGCCGACGCTGCGCAGGAAGTCGAAGCAACGGTCGAACCCCCATTCGTTCATGTCATCGAAGAACAGCCCGCCGACACCACGCGTTTCCTGGCGGTGTTTCAGATAGAAATACTCGTCGCACCATTGCTTGAAGCGGGGATATACCGACTCGCCGAATGGCAGGCAGGCATCCCGCGCGGCGCGGTGCCAGGCTACCGCATCCTCCTCGAAGGGATAGTAGGGGGTCAGGTCGAAGCCGCCGCCGAACCACCAGACCGGTGGCTCGTTTTCCTTTTCGGCAATGAAAAACCGTACATTCGCATGCGAGGTCGGCACATAGGGATTGCGCGGATGAATCACCAGCGAGACGCCCAGGGCCTGGAATCCCCGGCCGGCGAGATCGGCGCGGTGCGCCGTTGCCGAGGGCGGCAGCGTGTTGCCGATGACATGGGAGAAGTTCACCCCGCCCTGCTCCAGCAGCTTGCCTCCTGCCAGAACGCGGGTCCGGCCGCCGCCGATGCCGCTGTCGTAGGTCCAGTTGTCCTCCTGGAACCGGGCTTCCGGTTCCTCCCCTTCGAGTCCCTGGCAGATGCGGTCCTGGAGGTCGAGCAGATAGGCCTTGACGGCGTTGATGTCGGGAGCGCTCATGGTTCTTCCTGTCGGGTGGGTCGCGGGATGTGTCAGCGGGCTGCCGCAAGGCCTGCGGCGCCCGGTATCGGCCGGATTCTAGCATGGGGGGCAGGGTTTTTCGGGTGTGCCAGGCCGCCGTTCGCGGCGGCCGCCCGGGCCGCCGCAGGGCATCGTCGATGACCCGGAGGCTGGCCTGGCCCGGCCCGGAGGCGGCGAATTATGAGAGCGTGCTGGCGTTCCTGTGCGATACGGGGCTGCGGGCGTGGGTGGACCAGCTCAGGCCCCAGTTGCTGCAAGCCTTCGGCGGCGGCCGGCATGGCGACTGGCCGCGCTGGCAGTCGGTGCTTGGGCGCCTGCCGCGCCCTGTGGCCCGGCGGGTCGAGCTGAACCGGCCGGCCGTTACCGTGACGGGCGCTTGCGAGGACGGCTGCCGGGCGCTGCTGGAAGCGCTTCTGCGAGAACTACATCCCTGGCGCAAGGGGCCCTATGCGCTGTTCGGCATCCGGATCGACACCGAATGGCGCTCCGATCTCAAGTGGGACCGACTGGCCGATGCCATCAGTCCACTGGCCGGGCGATTGGTGCTCGATGTCGGCTGCGGCAGCGGCTATCACGCCTGGCGGATGCTCGGTGCCGGGGCCGGGCGGGTGATCGGTATCGATCCCACGCTGCTGAGCGTGGCGCAGTTCCTGGCCGTCAGGCACTGTGCCGGCGACCATCCCGTGTCCGTGCTGCCGGTCGGCATCGATGACGTGCCCCGCAATCTCCGCTGCTTCGATACGGTGTTCTCCATGGGGGTGCTTTACCATCGCCGTTCGCCGCTGGACCATCTGCTGGAGCTGAAGGGCTGTTTGCGCCAGGGCGGCGAGCTGGTGCTCGAAACCCTGGTCATCGAAGGCGGCCGGGGCGAGGTTCTGGTGCCGGAGGACCGTTACGCGCAGATGCGCAATGTCTGGTTCATTCCGTCCTGCCTCACGCTGGAGTCTTGGCTGGCGCGTTGCGGCTATCGCGCCATCCGGTGTGTCGATGTGTCAGTCACGACGTCCGCCGAGCAGCGCTCGACCGACTGGATGTGCTTTCAGTCCCTGCCGGATTTTCTCGACCCGCGCAATCCGGCGCTGACCGTGGAGGGGCTGCCGGCTCCGCGCCGGGCGATCTTCATCGCCGAGAGTCCCTGAGCGAGAGACCGGCTTCGGCTAAAATCCACCGCCCTTTTTCTGGAATGTCTTACCCATGAGCGCAGCACGCATCGGTTTCGTCAGTCTCGGTTGCCCCAAGGCCCTGGTCGACAGTGAGCGCATCATGACCCAGCTGCGCGCCGAGGGTTACGAGCTGGTGCCGACCTACCGGGACGCCGATCTGGTGGTGGTGAATACCTGTGGCTTCATCGATGCGGCGGTGGAAGAGTCGCTGGACGCCATCGGCGAGGCGCTGCACGAAAACGGCAAGGTCGTCGTCACCGGCTGCCTCGGCGCGCGCGAGGCGGAAATCCGCGCGCGCCATCCGGCGGTGCTCAAGGTTACCGGGGCGCATGCCTACGAGGCGGTGGTGGCCGCCGTGCACGAGCATGTGCCGCCCCGCCACGATCCTTTCCTGGAGGTCGTCCCGCCGCAAGGCATCAAGCTGACGCCCCGGCATTACGCTTATCTGAAGATTTCCGAGGGCTGCAATCATCGCTGCACCTTCTGCATCATTCCTTCCCTGCGGGGCGATCTGGTCAGCCGCCCCATCGGCGAAGTCATGACCGAGGCCGAACGGCTGGTTGAGGCGGGGGTCAGGGAGTTGCTGGTCGTTTCCCAGGATACCAGTGCCTACGGCGTGGATCGTCGCTACCGGCCCGATTTCTGGCATGGCCGGCCCCTGAAGACCCGTTTCCTGGATCTGGCCAGCGCCCTCGGGGAACTGGGGGTATGGGTGCGGCTCCACTACGTCTACCCCTATCCGCACGTGGATGAGGTACTGCCGCTGATGGCGGAGGGGCGGATTCTGCCCTACCTAGACATACCCTTCCAGCACGCCAGCGAGAGCGTCCTCCAGCGGATGAAGCGGCCGGCGGCGACCGAGGACGTGCTGGCGCGGATACGTCGCTGGCGGGACATCTGTCCCGATCTGATCTTGCGCAGCACTTTCATCGTCGGCTTTCCCGGCGAGACCGAGGAGGATTTCGAGCGGCTGCTGGACTTCCTCGACATCACCCAACTGGACCGGGTGGGGTGTTTTGCCTATTCCCCGGTCAAGGGGGCGGTCGCCAACGAGTTGCCCGGCACCGTGCCCGAGGAGATCAAGCAAGAGCGTCTGGCGCGCTTCATGGCTTTTCAGACCCAGATCAGCGCCGACCGTCTGGCGGCCCGCGTCGGGCGACGGGAAATGGTGCTGATCGACGAGGTGGTCGAGGAGGGGGCTGTCGGTCGCAGTCGTGCCGATGCACCGGAGATCGACGGTCAGGTGTTCATCGATGGCGCGACCCAGCTGCAGGTCGGTGATTTGGTGGAGGTCGAGATCGAGGAGGCGGACGAACACGATATGTGGGCCCACCTGCTGCCCTGATCGGGTCGGGTGGGAGGGCGGGAACCGGGCGGTGGCCCGCTCCCGCCCGTGTCAGGCCTCAGTGATGATGGTGTCCGCCCGGGCCATGGACATGGCCATGGTCGAGTTCCTCGCGCGTTGCCTCGCGGACCTCGGTGACTTCGATGGCGAAATTCAGCGTCATGCCGGCCATGGGATGGTTGCCGTCCAGAATGATCTCGTCACCTTCCACGCCGATCACGGTGACCAGCTGCATGCCCTCCGGTGACTGGGCCTGGAACTGCATGCCGGGATGGATTTCATCGACGCCCTGGAAGGCGCTGCGCGGCACCGATTGCACCATCTCGTCGTCGCGCTCGCCGTAGCCGTCGGTCGGCGCGATGGCGACGGTGAACTTGTCGCCGACCGAGCGACCGGTCAACGCCCGCTCCAGCCCGGCGATGATGTTGCCGAAGCCGTGCAGGTAGGCCAGCGGCTCCTGACCCTCGGAGCTGTCCAGGATCTCGCCGGCATCGTTGGTGAGCGTGTAGTGGATGGAAACCACCTTTTCATTGGCAATCTGCATGAATGTCTCGATCTGCGTGAAGTTGAGTCCGCATCATAGCCGGTTTTTGCTGCCGGCAGGCTGCTTTTGCCTAGCCATGCCCGGGTACGTTACCATTCCAGCCATTTTCAACCCTTCTTCAGTGTGTCCTCCCTGTCCATCCTCACTTTTATCAAGCGTCTGATCGAGCCCGTCTCCCGGCCGCCGGTTGTCGCCGCGCCGGCCCCGGCGGCAGTCGAGCCGCCCGCGGAGACGCAATTGCCCCGAATCTACGCCCGCGCCGAGCATGCGATCTCACGATCGCTGGTGAGCGAGAACGCGCTCAAGGTGCTCTATCGGCTGAAAAAAGCCGGCTACGAGGCCTATCTGGTGGGCGGATGCGTTCGCGACCTTCTCCTGGGGCGGGAGCCCAAGGATTTCGACGTCGTGACGGACGCGCATCCCGAGCAGATTCGCGCCGTATTCCGGAATTGTCGGCTGATCGGTCGCCGTTTCCGCCTGGCGCATGTGCACTTCGGTCAGGACATCATCGAGGTGGCCACCTTCAGGGCCCTGCAGTCCGACCAGCCGCACGGCGAGCGGGTACTGGAAAACGGCCGCATCCTGCGGGACAACGTCTATGGCACGATCGAGGAGGACGCCTTCCGGCGCGATTTCTCGGTCAACGCGCTGTACTACAACATCAGCGATTTCTCGGTCGTCGACTATGTCGGCGGTATGGATGACCACAAGGCCGCCCGCCTGCGGCTGATCGGCGATCCCGAGCAGCGCTACCGCGAGGATCCCGTCCGCATGCTGCGGGCCGTGCGCTTCGCCGTCAAGCTGGGTTTCACGATTCACCCGGACTCCGCCGCGCCCATACCGAAGCTGGCCGGCCTGCTGCATGAAATTCCGCCGGCGCGGCTTTTCGACGAGGTCATCAAGCTGCTGCTGTCCGGCTATGCCGTGCAGACCTTCGAACAGCTGCGGCACTACGGCCTGTTCGGGGCGTTGTTTCCGGAAACGGAGCGCTGTCTGGCGCGCGAGCCGGATGGGTTTCCGCTGACCTTCCTGGCCAAGTCTCTGGAGCAGACCGACCGGCGGCTGGCCGACGACAAGCCGGTGGCCCCCTACTTCCTGTTCGCCGCCCTGCTGTGGGAGCCGGTCAGGGCGCGTGCGCGGCGGCTGATCGAGTCGGGCCACCAGAGCGCGCTGGCCTACCAGGATGCCGGCAACGAGATCATCACCCGCCAGTTGCGCTTGATCGCGTTGCCGAAAAGCATAGGCCTGCCGGTCCGCGAGGTCTGGTCCCTGCAACCGCGCTTCGAGATGACACAGGGCGGGCGCCCGTTCCGCCTGCTGGGACACCCGCGTTTCCGGGCTGCCTATGACTTCCTGTTGCTGCGGGCCGAGACGGGGGAGGCCGATCCCGAACTGGCGGCCTGGTGGACGCGTTTCCAGGTGGCGTCCGAGGCCGAGCAGCGCGCGATGGTGCGCACCGGCAACCGGTCCCCCGCGCGTACGCGGACGCGCAAGCGCCGGACCCGCAAACGCAGCGCTCCCAATGCCCCCGCTTCCTGATGGCACTCGCCCGGCGCGGGTCTATATCGGTCTGGGCGGCAACCTCGGGGATCCGGTCCGCACGGTTCTGTCGGGACGGCAGGCGATCCGGGACATGGCCGGGGTCCGTGAGACGGGTTTCTCGAGCCTGTACCGCAGTACCCCGATGGGACCCTCGGCGCAGCCGGACTATGTCAACGCCGTCATGGCCATCGATACGGTGTTGTCGCCGCTCGCCTTGCTGGACGGCCTGCAGGCCATCGAGGTGCGGCACGGCCGGGTTCGCCAGGGGGAGCGCTGGGGGCCGCGTACGCTGGACCTCGACCTGCTCCTCTACGGTGACCAGATGATCCGCTCCACGCGGCTGATCGTGCCACATGCCGGCATCGCCGGGCGTGAGTTCGTTCTCTATCCCCTGCAGGAGGTGGCCGGCGAGCTGCAAGTGCCGGGACATGGGGCCCTGTCCGATCTGGTGGCCCGCTGTCCGCAGCGCGGCCTGAGCAAGATTCCGCTGCTGACGGAGGCGGAGGCATGACCCCCGAGCGCAGGCCCCTGACGGTTCCCGGGCTGGCCGAGCGCAAGGCCATGGGGGAGCGGATCGCCGTGTTGACAGCCTACGATGCGGTGTTTGCCGCGGCGATGGAGTCGGCGGGCGTCGATATCATTCTGGTGGGCGATTCCCTGGGCATGGTGATCCAGGGGCATGAGACCACGCTGCCCGTTACCCTCGACCAGATGGTCTACCATGCCGGCTGCGTCGCCCGGGGGGCACCGAATACGATGCTGGTGGTCGACATGCCTTTCATGAGCTATGCCACCCCCGGGCAGGCCTTGCGCGTCTCCGCGCGGCTGATGGCCGAGGGTGGCGCGCATCTGGTCAAGCTGGAGGGTGGTGGTCGTCAGCGGGTGGATATCGTCCGCGTCCTGGCGCAGCAGGATGTCCCTGTCTGTGCCCATCTGGGCTTGCTGCCACAGTCGGTGCGGCGCCTGGGGGGCTATGTGGCGCAGGGGCGCGACGACCGCAGTGCCCAGCAATTGCTGGAGGATGCGCTGCTCCTGCAGGAGGCCGGCGCCGTCATGCTGGTGCTGGAGTGCGTGCCGGCGTCCCTGGCGGGAGAGATCACCGCCGCGTTGTCCATTCCTACCATTGGCATCGGCGCGGGCGCGGATTGTGACGGCCAGGTGCTGGTTGCCTACGACATGCTCGGACTGACGGCCAGGCGCCCCCGGTTTTGTCGGGATTTCCTGCGGGAGGGGGGCGGCATTGCCGAGGCTTTCCACCGTTTCGTGGCCGCCGTCCGGGAAGGGTCCTTTCCGGCTCCGGAACACGCGCTCTGACCGGCGCTACCGTCACCTCATGAACATCGCGGCGACGATTGGGGACCTGCGCCGGCAGGTGGCCGCCTGGCGGGTGGCGGGGAAGACCGTGGCGCTGGTGCCAACCATGGGTAACCTGCATGCGGGCCACCTGAGTCTGGTCGAGGATGCGAGGCGGCGAGCCGATCGGGTCGTGGTCAGCGTGTTCGTCAATCCGACGCAATTCGGTCCGCAAGAGGACTTCGCCGCCTATCCCCGAACGCCGGCGGACGATGTCCGGCAGCTGGAGGCGGTTGGCGCGGATCTCCTGTTCATGCCCTCTGTCGAGGCAATGTACCCGCGGCCGGCCGCCGGGATGACCTATGTCGAGGTGCCGGAGCTGGCGGACAGGCTGTGCGGCCAGTTTCGGCCCGGACATTTCCGCGGCGTGGCGACCGTGGTGCTCAAGCTGTTCCATCAGGTTCAGCCCGATCTCGCGCTATTCGGCGAGAAGGATTATCAGCAGCTCACCGTCATCCGTCGCCTGGTCGACGATCTCGACCTGCCCGTCCGGATTGTCGGCGTGCCGACGGTGCGCGAGCCTGACGGCCTGGCGATGAGTTCCCGCAACGCGTATCTCTCCGCCGAGGAGCGGCCGGTGGCGGCGCTGATCTTCCGCCAGCTGGGAACCTTGGCGGAGGCCCTGCAGGGTGGCGATCGGGATTTTTCCGGGCTTGAGGCGGGCGCCAGTGAGGCGCTGGCGCAGGCCGGTTTCGCCGTCGACTATGTTGCGATTCGTCGCGCCCGTGATCTGCAGGCGCCGGACGAGGGCGACACCGATCTGGTGGTCTTGGTTGCCGCGCGCCTCGACAGAACCCGGCTGATCGACAATATCAGGGTTTGCCTCGCTCCGGCAGCTTGAGGTCACTGAGCGGGTGTCCCAGCGCTGCCTCGATGATGTCGTTGCGGACGAAGTGAGGCGCCTCCTGGCGCACGAACTCGGCGAATTCGGTGGCGATGGTGGATAGTCGCTTGCCGGCACGGTGCACCATGAACCATTGGCGCAGGATGGGGAAAGACTCCACGTCCAGCACGACCACGCCACCGCTGTCCAGCTCCCGCTCCAGGGTGTGCAGGGAGACGATGCCCAGTCCAAGGCCTTCCTCGACGCCCTGCTTGATGGCGCCGTTGGTGTTCATCTCCATGCTCACCGTCAGGTGAATGCCGCGATCGGCCAGGAATCGCTCCACCGAGTTGCGGGTGCCGGAGCCGATTTCGCGCATGATGAAGGTTTCCCCGGCCAGCGCCTTGAGGGGCAGGCTCTTCTGCCCTGACAGCGGGTGACCCGCTGGCGCGATGATGACCAGCGGATTGATCAGGAAGGACTCGGCGATAAGCTCCTGGCTCTCGGGGGGCTGACCCATCAGCAGGAGGTCGGCTTCGTTGTCCTCCAGGCTTTGCAGCAGTCCCTTGCGGTTGGTGACCTTGAAGCTGACCCGCACCTTGGGGTGGCGACGGCAGAATTCACCCAGCATGCGAATCGCGAAATAATGCACCGTGCTGGCGACGGCAACATTGAGTCGGCCGCTCTCGGTGCCCTTGAGTTCCTCGATGATCTGCTCGGCCTCATCGAGCTGCCGGGCGATGTTGCGGCTCAGCTGGTACAGTTCCTCGCCGGCGCGGGTCAGGTAAATCTTCTTGCCCAGCCGCTCGAACAGGGGAAGACCGACCGCCTCCTCGAACTGCTTGATCTGCATCGAGACCGCAGGCTGGGTCAGAAACAGCTCCTCCGCCGCACGGGTGAAGCTGAGCCGCCGGGCGACCCGCTCGAAGACTTTCAGCTGCCTCAAGGTGATGTTCATGCCGCTAGAATGCGATCTTTGGATCAGGTGATCTTATCAGGTCGGTAAAAAAAACTGACTTTTCCTTATGTTGAGACGCCGTTACAGTGTGCGGTCACCTTGGCTTGCATGGCTTTCCCGCCGTCCGCCGGCTTGTCGCCAGCCGTCAGGCAGGGTCACCTGGAGCCTGGGGCCGAAGATCGTGACAAAGCCGATGGCTCTGTTGGATAATTCAAAGTTCAGTATTCATCAACAATTTTTCTTCAATCTTTAAGGAGATCATCATGCCCTCGCGCCGAGAACTTGCGAACGCCATCCGCGCTTTGAGCATGGACGCCGTACAGAAGGCCAATTCCGGTCACCCGGGAGCGCCTATGGGAATGGCCGACATTGCCGAGGTATTGTGGAACGATTACATGCGCCACAACCCGGCCAACCCGAAATGGCCGGATCGTGACCGGTTCGTGCTGTCGAACGGGCACGGCTCGATGCTGATTTATTCCCTGCTGCACCTGACGGGCTACGATCTCTCGATTGAAGAGCTGAAGCGTTTCCGCCAGCTGCATTCGAAGACACCGGGCCACCCCGAATACGGTTATGCGCCGGGCGTGGAAACCACCACCGGTCCGCTTGGTCAGGGTATCACCAACGCCGTGGGCATGGCACTGGCCGAACGCACGCTGGCCGGGCAGTTCAACCGCCCGGGTCACGCCATTGTCGATCATTACACCTATGTGTTCCTGGGCGATGGCTGCCTCATGGAAGGCATCTCGCATGAGGCCTGCTCGCTGGCGGGTTCCATGAAGCTGGGCAAGCTGATTGCCTTCTACGACGACAACAACATTTCCATCGACGGCGAAGTGCGCGGCCATGGCGATGTGGTGGGCTGGTTCCATGACAATACGCCGAAGCGCTTCGAAGCCTACGGCTGGCATGTCATCCCGAAGGTCGACGGCCATGATCCGGAAGCCATCAAGAAGGCCATCGAGGAGGCCCGTGCGGTCACCGACAAGCCGTCGATCATCTGCTGCCAGACCATCATCGGCTTCGGCTCCCCCAACAAGCAGGGCAAGGAAGAGTGCCATGGCGCCGCGCTGGGCAACGACGAAGTCGCGCTGACCCGCGAGAATCTGGGTTGGCATCACGCGCCGTTCGAGATCCCCGCGGAAATCTACGAGGGCTGGGACGGCAAGGAAATCGGCGCCAAGGTCGAGAGCGACTGGAACGACCGTTTCGAGCACTATCGTCGCGAATTCCCCGAGCTGGCCGCCGAGTTCGAGCGCCGCATGTCGGGTGAACTGCCGCGTGACTGGGCCGAGAAATCCGCCGCGTTCGTGGCCAAGGTCAACGAGAAGGGTGAAACCATTGCTAGCCGCAAGGCCTCGCAGAACACCCTGAATGGCTACGGCCCGCTACTGCCGGAATTGCTGGGCGGTTCCGCCGACCTCGCCGGTTCCAACCTGACCCTGTGGTCCGGTTGCCGCGATGTCTGCGCCTCGGGTCACAATGGCAACTACGTGTACTACGGCGTCCGCGAATTCGGCATGTCCGCGATCATGAACGGGGTCGCCGTCCATGGCGGTTTCATTCCCTACGGCGCCACCTTCCTGATGTTCTCCGAGTATGCCCGCAATGCGCTGCGCATGGCGGCTCTGATGAAGATCCCCAGCATTTTCGTCTACACCCATGACTCCATCGGTCTGGGCGAGGACGGCCCGACGCACCAGCCGGTCGAGCAGACCGCTACCCTGCGCATGATTCCCAACATGCAGGTCTGGCGTCCGTCCGACGCGGTGGAATCCGCCGTGGCCTGGAAGGCGGCGATCGAGCGCAAGGATGGTCCCAGCACCTTGATCTTCTCCCGTCAGAACCTGATGCATGTCAGCCGCACGGCGGACCAGATCGCTGCCATCGAAAAGGGCGGCTACATCCTGCGTGACTGTGCCGGTACCCCTGATGCCATCCTCATTGCTACCGGCTCCGAGGTCGAGTTGGCGGTCAAGGCTCAGGAAGCCCTGGCTGAAAAGGGCAAGAACGTTCGGGTTGTGTCCGTGCCGTCCACGAACGTGTTCGAGGCTCAGAGCCAGGCTTACAAGGATTCCGTCCTGCCGCCTTCCGTCAGCCGTCGCGTCGCGGTGGAAGCGGGTGTCACCGACGGCTGGTACAAGTATGTCGGGTTTGGTGGCAAGACCGTTGGTCTGGATCGCTTCGGCGAGTCCGCTCCGGCCGGCGAGCTCTTCAAGGAGTTCGGCTTCACCGTCGAGAATGTCGTCAAGGCAGTCGAAGGACTGTTCTGATAACCCTGATCCCGGTCGGTCTCCGCAAAGCCGGCCGGGGTGTGCGAACCATTGAGAGAGGATCAAACATGGCCCTGATTTCACTCCGCCAGCTGCTGGATCACGCCGCTGAGCACAACTACGGCGTTCCGTCCTTCAACGTCAACAACCTGGAGCAGCTCCAGGCAATCATGGACGCCGCCAAGGAAACCGACAGCCCGGCGCTGATCCAGATTTCCGCCGGCGCCCGCAAATACGCGGGTGAGCCCTTCCTGCGTCATCTGGTCTTCGCCGCTCTGGAATCCTATCCGGAGATTCCGATCTGTGTGCACCAGGATCATGGCGCCTCTCCGGCCGTCTGCTTCCGCTCCATCCAGAGCGGTTTCAGCTCGGTCATGATGGACGGCTCTCTGCAGGAAGACGCCAAGACCCCGGCTTCCTACGCGTACAACGTCGAGGTTACCGCCAAGGTGGCCGAACTGGCACATGCCTGCGGCGTCTCCGTCGAGGGCGAACTGGGTTGTCTGGGCTCGCTGGAACATGGCGGCAGCAATCTGGATCACTCCATGCTGCTGACCGACCCCGAGGAAGCCGCCGACTTCGTCAAGAAGACCAAGGTCGACGCGTTGGCCATTGCCATCGGTACCTCGCACGGTGCCTACAAGTTCACCCGCCCCCCGACCGGTGACATTCTGGCGATCGACCGTGTCAAGGCCATCCATGCCCGCATTCCCAATACCCATCTGGTGATGCATGGCTCCTCCTCGGTCCCGCAGGAGTGGCTCAAGATCATCAACGAGTTCGGCGGCGACATGGGCGAGACCTATGGCGTGCCGGTCGAGGAGATCGTCGAGGGCATCAAGCATGGGGTCCGCAAGGTCAACATCGACACCGATCTGCGCATGGCCTCCACTGGCGCGATGCGCAAGTTCTTTGCCGAAAACAAGAAGGAATTCGACCCCCGCAAGTTCCTGACGGCAGCCACCAAGGCCATGAAGCAGATCTGCAAGGATCGTTACGAGGCTTTCGGTACCGCTGGCAATGCCTCCAGGATCAAGCCGATCAGCCTGGCTGAAATGACCGAACGTTACGCCAGGGGTGAGCTGGATCCGGTCATCAAGTAGGCCGGTTCGGTACCTACGGCAAAAAGGCGGGCCAGTCCCGCCTTTTTTGTGTCCGCAAGTATTGGATTTCCCGGTGCAGGGATGCTTGGTGTCCGCATGGGAAAGTCGGCATAAAAAAGCCCGGCCATTTCCATGGCCGGGCTTTTTGGAGTTTGCCGCCTTGGGCTACTGGATTATTCCAGGTTGGCGTGGCGGGCGCGCATTTCCTCTTCCGGAATGCCCTTCTCATGGATGATATGAGAAATGATGGCTTCCAGGAAGATCAGGGTCGACAGCTCGAAAACCGTACCCATGGGCATGCCGACAACCTTGCCATACATGTCCGGCTTGCCGATCGAGATGACCGTGCTGGACATATCAGCCAGGGTGGACTGTGTGCGGGACGAGATCAGCACGATCTCGGCACCCAGTTCCTTTGCCCGCTTGGCGAAGGCAATCATGGTTTCGGTTTCGCCGGAGCCAGAGATGACGATCAGGAGATCACCCTTCTGCAGGCTGGGCGTTACGATTTCGCCGACCACGAACACGTTGTAACCCCCATGCATCAGCCGCATGGCGAAGAAACGCGCGACGAGGGCGGAACGTCCGGCACCGGCAATGAAGATGCGCGATGCCTTGTCGAGCATGTTGGTCAACTGTTGGTCATAGCTCGATTCCGTGGCATCCAGGATGCTGGTGATCTTGTCTATGATGAGCCGACGATGCGCCATGTTATGCCGCCTCGATCAGTTCGCGGATCTCGCGAGCGGAATCGGCAGGGGACGGTGCGCCGTAGATGGCGGCGCCTACGACCACGATGCCGGCACCGGAACGGGCAACCTGCTGTGCGGTGGCCTGCTTGATGCCGCCGGCAACCGAGATACGGACCGGCAGGCCTAGCTTGGCAACCAGATTCAGGTCAGCAAACGGCGTCTGGCCGGCAGCCTGAGCATCCAGGCCAGTGTGCACGCCGATGATCTGCGCGCCCAGCTTGGCGGATTCGCGCGCGCAGCCAGCCTTGTCTGGCACGTTGATCAGGTCGACCTGGACTTCGGCATTGTACTTGTTGGCAGCCTTGATGACGCCAGCAATGGTCGGCAGGCCGGAGACGCCCAGTACGGTGCAGATGTCTGCGCCAGCTTCGTAGAACGGGGCGGCTTCGTACTCGCCGGCATCCATGGTCTTGAGATCGACCAGCAGCAGCTTGTTCGGGAATTTCCGCTTCAGCTCCTTGACCAGAGGCAAGCCGTTAGCCTTGATATTCGGAGTGCCGATTTCCAGGATGTCGACATAGGGGGCTGCCAGGGTAGCGAGCTTGAAGGTGGTAGCGTTATCCAGAGAGTCTAGAGCCAACTGAATTAATGGTCTTGCCATGGTTTTTCTCCGATTGGTTATGGTTGGTTGAATTGCTCGCGTGTCATGCATTCACGAAATGCACTATTTCGCACGATAAGATACAAAACGGATGGGTGTCAACACGCGAAAGGGGTGGAATCGTCTGGCCGCAGACACCACGACCGAGGCCAGACAAAGAACGCGTAAACTCGAATCTCCCTGGCGCCGGGTTTTGCGGGATGCCGTCGGGAGAAAGGCCGAATGCCCGTGGATTCAGGCAGCGAGGCCGTTGGCCTTCAGGTACTTCTCAACGCCGGTTTCGGCGGCGGGCTTTTTCGGCTGCGGCAGGGCGCTGAGATATTTCTCGACGCCTGTGGGGCCTTTGGCGGCAGGCGCTGGCGCGGCGGCCGTCGTTTCGGTGGCGGCAACGGCCTTCAGGTACTTGGCAACGCCGGTTTCCGGCTTGCGCGGCGCAGACGGCGGCAGTGACTTGATGTAGCGCGCAACACCGGTTTCGTTTGCCGGCGCGGTCTCCGGCAGGCTGCCGATGTAACGGGCAACGCCTGTGGTGCCTGCGGCGGCGGGTGCTGGCGCGGTAATGGGTTGCGCCGGGGCGCTGGCCGGGCAGGAGGCGGACTTTGGCTTGCGCAGGAACCAGAAGGCCGCTGCCGCACCCCCGAGACCCAGCAGGATCAGCGGCAGGTTCGAGGATTCCTCGGGCTTGCTGCTGCTGGTGAGCACCGGCTCGGCCTTGGCTTCGCTCGGGGTGGTCGCCGCCGTGGCCGGTGCGCTGGTGCGTGCTGCCGGGGTGGGGTTCGAAACGCTCTTGGAGGCCTCCGCATGCTTGGCGATCAGCTCGGCGTCCTGTTTGATGATTTCAGGCTGGAAGTCAGCCGCTGGGTATTGGGTTTCAGCGCCTGCTAGCGGGCTGGCGAACACCAGGGCAACGAGTACGCTTTGAGTCAGGTTACGGAGTTTCACGTTATTCCCCTCAGAGTTTTTTTCTGGAAGTGGTTATGGCCCCGGCGGGGCAGGGAGCGGTCTTTTGAGCTGCCCTAGTATAAGGTCGGCATGGGGCAAATGGAATACGGCGCCGAGGTGCGGGGCGGTTCGCAGCGACCGGGTCGAGAACCGGGCAGGGCGGGCTGGCGGTCGACTCACGATCGCCGAAAAAGCAGCATTTCCAGCTCCCGCATGTCGTGGAAGACGCGAGCGCCCAATGCCGCCAGCCTGGCGCCATCGTCGTGGGGTGCATAGCCATAGGCCGTCATGCCGGCCGCGATGGCGGCCTCTATCCCCAGGGCGCTGTCCTCCACGACCGCGCAGTCCCGAGGCGCCATGCCCATCGATCTCGCCGCGTGCAGGAACAGTCCCGGCTCGGGTTTCCAGCTCTGGCAATCGTAGGCGCTGTAGATGCGGTCGGCAAAGAAACCGAGCAGGCCGGTTGCCTGCAGGCTGACCTGCATCTTGTCGTGCGGACCATTGGACGCCACGCAGTAGGGCAGGGGCAAGCGTTGCAGCAGGTCGGGGACACCTGCCATGGGTTGCAGTTCCGCTTCGAACGCCGCCGCCATGCGCAGCCTCATTTTTGGCAGGAAATCCGTCGGCAGGGGGCTGCCCAGCCAGTGTTCGATCAGGCTCAGGGTGTCGGCCATCTTGCGGCCGGCAAAGTGTGTCAGGGCGTCGTCGAGGGTGATCCGCAGCCCCAGTTCGGCAAGGTATTCGACGATGGCGGCGTTACCCACGCGCTCGCTGTCCACCAGCGTGCCGTCGCAGTCAAAGATGATTGCGCGATGCCGCATGGTGTGATTCAGGCCGGTTCCAGCTTGGCGTACCCCAGCATCAGCCATTTGCATCCGGCATCCTGGAAGTTGACCTGGATGCGGGCCTGGTTGCCCTCTCCCTCCGCCTGCAGGATGATGCCCTCGCCGAATTTGGCGTGGCGTACCCGTTGCCCCATGCGAAAGCCGGTGTGCGCGGCGCTCTCATTCCGGGCAGCGGCCAGGGGCGCGGGTTGCACGAGCCGCGCGTTGCCGTTCCCTCTCAATCTGACCTCTTGCAGGTATTCGGTCGGTATCTCGCGGATGAACCGGGAGGGACGGGGGTAGGTCTCCCGCCCATAAAGCCGGCGTGACTCCGCATGGGTCAGGTACAACTGCTGGCGGGCACGTGTGATGCCCACGTAGCAGAGACGTCGTTCCTCCTCCAGCCGGCCCGGGTCTTCCAGGGACTGGAGGCTGGGAAACAGGCCTTCCTCCAGTCCCACCAGGAACACAAGCTTGAACTCCAGGCCCTTGGCGGCGTGCAGGGTCATAAGCTGCACGCAGTTCTGGGTATCGCCCTGGGTATTGTCGCCCGCCTCCAGGGCGGCCTGGGCCAGGAACTGATCGAGGAGCGGCAGCTCCGGGGCCAGATGCGGTTCGTGGGCAAACTGGCGGGCGGCGTTGACCAGTTCCTTGAGGTTCTCCAGTCGCTGTTCGCCCTGCTCGCCACGCTGCGCCTGATAATGTGCCAGCAGCCCCGACCCCTCGAGGACGTGCGCCACCTTTTCGCCCAGATCACCGTCGCCGCCCGCGCCGGCGAGCCGATCAATGAGTTGCCTGAATGCCTGCAGGGGCGCGCGCGCGCGGGCGGGCGCGCCGTCATCGCGACACAGCGTGGCCAGCGCTTCCCAGAGCGAGCACCCCTCCGTCCGGGCAAGCTGGCGCAGGGTGTCCAGGCTTCGGGCGCCGATGCCGCGCGTGGGAGTATTGAGGATGCGTTCGAAGGCGGCATCGTCCTGGCGGTTGCTGGTCAGGCGCAGATAGGCCAGCGCATCCTTGATTTCCGCCCGCTCGAAGAACCGCAGGCCGCCATAGACCCGGTAGGGAATGCCGAGCGCCATCAGTTTCTCCTCGAACTGCCGGGACTGGGCATTGGAGCGATAGAGAATGGCTGCTTCGCTGCGGGCGTGACCCTCCTCGCTCCACTGCTGGATGCGGTTCACCACGAAGTAGGCCTCATCCTGTTCATTGAAGGCGCTGTAGATCTGGATGGGGTCGCCCGCCTTGAACTCCGTCCAGAGCTGCTTGCCCAGACGGTTCTCGTTGCGCGATATCAGGGCGTTGGCGGCGGCCAGGATGTTGCCGGTGGAGCGGTAGTTCTGCTCCAGGCGGACCAGGTCGTGGCCGGGATAGTCGCGCTGGAAGTGTTGCAGGTTCTCGACGACCGCGCCGCGCCAACTGTAGATGGATTGGTCGTCATCGCCGACCGCGAAAAGGTTCTGCTGCTCCTGCGACAGCAGCCGTAGCCATGCATACTGGATGCGGTTGGTGTCCTGGAATTCGTCCACGAGGATGTGCTGAAACTTGCTCCGGTAGAAGTCCAGCAACTCTGGCGATTCGCGCAAGAGCTCGAAGGCGCGCAGCAGCAACTCGGTGAAGTCCACCAGGCCGGAGCGTTCGCAAAGCTGTTCGTAGGCCAGGTAGACCTTCTGCATCTGCCGCTCGAACGGGTCGGCCGCCTCGTGAAGGTGGCGGGCGCGGCGGCCCTCCTCCTTGTGGCTGTTGATGTACCACTGGGCCTGTTTCGGTGGCCAGCGGTTCTCGTCGAGTTCCAGGGTTTTGAGCAGGCGGCGGATGAGCCGCTGCTGATCGTCGGCATCCAGGATCTGGAAGGTGGCCGGCAGGCCGGCTTCCGCGGCGTGACGGCGCAGCAGGCGATGGGCGAGCCCATGGAAGGTGCCGACCCAGAGTTCGCGGGTCGATATCCGCAGCAGCGTCTCGATGCGGGTGCGCATCTCCCGTGCGGCCTTGTTGGTGAAGGTGACGGCCAGGATGCGCTGCGGGGGGGTTGCTTGCCCCCGGATCAGCCAGGCGATACGGTGCACGAGAACCCGTGTCTTGCCGCTGCCGGCGCCGGCCAGTACCAGGAGATTCGGATTGGATGAACAGACGGCGGCGCGCTGTTCGGCGTTAAGAGGCTCGATAATGGGTGTCACATCCATGCGCGTCATTCTAGCTGAATCGCCTTGCGCACTCAGTCCCGAGCCGTGACAATTCGCCGCCGAACTTTCTGTAACTGCTGGAGGACAAGACGATGAGCTTTGATCTGAAGCGCGCCATGCGGCGCGAGTTCAATGTGGGTGGCAAGGAGCAGCGCCTGCGTTACGGCGCGGGGATCGCCATGTTGCTGGTCTCCGTATTCCTGGCCAACATTCCCTTGTTGCTGATCGGCGTCGTGCTGGTGGTCACCGCCAAGCTGCAATGGTGTCCGGTCTACTCGGGGCTGGGCAAATCCAGCGTCGACCCGGGCGAGCCCCCGCCCGTCGCTGGCGATCACTGAGGTTTCCGGTTCCTGTCATATCCACTGCGGGCTCCTTGCGCGGAGTCCGCTGCCCGCCAGGGTGAGGTTCGCGCCTGCGCGGGCCTCACGCCAACGGCTTGATCGCAGCTTCCGCTCCCGCTGGCACGCCTTGTGTCGCTGTCATGGGCGCGCGCACTGACCCCGTCTTTCCCGTTCTTTATCCGGCGTTGGCATTTTTCCGCCGGTCAATCGCTTAGGTCATTTTATGGTCTTGGTTTCTGTATCCCTCCGGCTGGCATTTTCCGTTGCCCGGAGCGGGACTTTCGTTCTCCTGCGAAGCCCCTTGACTTGCTTGAATAGGCTTCATATATTCGCTTCCAGGTGGTGGAAAGTGGAAGGCAGTGGTGTGATGTGGGGCAGGGGGGATGTTCCGGGGCGTCAGTTCGATCAATCTCGACGACAAGGGTCGGTTATCCATGCCGGCTCGCTACAGGTCCGAATTGATCGAGTCGTGCGATGGCCAGATTGTCATCACTGTCGGTCTTGACAAGTGCCTTTCTCTTTACCCTTTGCCGGAATTCGAGGAGATCGAGCGCAAGCTGGTGAAGCTGCCGGCCCTGCACAAGAAGGCCAAGCGTTTGCAGCGGCTCATCATTGGGCACGCCACTGAATGCGAGATCGACGCGCAAGGGCGTTTTCTCATACCCGAACCGTTACGTCGTTTCGCAGGATTGGAGCGCAAGGTGACTCTCGTCGGTCAGGGCAACAAGTTCGAGATCTGGGACGAGGATGCCTGGGCCCGGGCCCGGGTCCAGTGGATCGATGAGGAGCAGACCGATGACGAGATGCTCCCGCCGGAGCTGGATTCCCTCTCCCTTTGATGGAAACTAGCCAAGGCCCGAGTCACCGGCCGGTTCTCCTTGCCGAGGTGCTGGCTGCGTTGCAGCTCGATCGTGATGATCGGGTCATCGATTGCACGTTTGGGCGCGGTGGACACAGTCGACGCATCCTCGAATGCCTGGGGCCCGCCGGGAGATTGCTGGCGATAGATCGTGATGAAGACGCGATTCGTTCGCCGGAAGCCATCGCCCTGGCGGGCGATCCGCGTTTTGAACTGGTGCACAGCCGTTTCTCCGATTTGCAGGCTCAGGCCATGCGGCGGGGCTGGGTCGGCAAGGTGTCCGCGGTCCTGATGGATCTTGGCGTGTCCTCGCCGCAACTGGACCAGTCGTTCCGGGGATTCAGCTTTTTGCGGGACGGTCCGCTCGACATGCGCATGGATGGCTCGGAAGGCGAGACGGCTGCCGAGTGGCTGGCCCGGGTTCCCGAGGCACAGCTGGCGGGTGCGCTGTTCGAGTTTGGCGAGGAACGTCACGCCCGCCGCATCGCCCGCGCGATTACCCGGCGGCGGGCCCAGGCGCCGTTGACGACGACGCGGGAGCTGGCGCAGCTCATCGAGGCGGCGGTGCCCGGGCGTGAGCCCGGCAAGCACCCGGCCACGCGCAGTTTCCAGGCGATACGGATAGTCATCAATCAGGAGCTGGCGGAACTGGAGTCGGGGTTGGTGCAGGCGCTTGCCGTGCTGCGACCGGGCGGGCGTCTGGCGGTCATCGCCTTCCACTCGCTGGAGGATCGTATGGTGAAACGCTTCCTGCGCGGCGAGGAGCGAGGTTTTTCTGCCCCCGTGCCCCGGGGGCTGCCGTCTCCCAGCCAGTCGCCGCGGTTGAGACGGCTGGGGCGAGCCATCAAGCCGGGGGCGGAGGAGCTTGAGGCGAATGTCAGGGCGCGCAGCGCCGTATTGAGGGTTGCCGAAAAATTGCAAGCATGAAGTTTTTGCTGGTACTGGTTGTCATTGCGGTGATTTCGGCATTGGGCGTCGTGCATATGAAATACCGCACACGACTGATGTTCTCCGAGGTGCAACGGCTGCAGACGGAGAACGAAGCCTATGACGAGGAAATGGCGCGTCTCCAGTTCGAGCAGAACAAATGGTCCGAAAGAGAGAGGGTCGAGCGTGAGTCGCAGCTGCGCTTGCACATGATCCTGCCGGAGCCGACGGCCATCATATCCATCAGGCCTTGAGCGGGGGGCTGCCATGATCATCATTCGACCGACATCATCCAAGCCTGACAGCGGGGCAAGGTGGCGTGCCTTGTTGGGCATCATGCTGGCCTCGCTGACCATCCTGATCGGCCGGGCCGTCTATCTCCAGGTGCTCGACAAGCAGTTCCTCAAGCACCAGGGCGACTTGCGTCATGTCGGCATCATGCCCATTCTCGCGCATCGCGGGCGTATCACCGACCGCTATGGCGAAACCTTGGCGGTAAGCACGCCGGTCAAGTCCCTCTGGGTGAACCCGAGTGAATTTCTCAAGGCCGATGTTCCGGAGGACAAGCTCAGGGCTGCTGCCGGTTACCTGGGCATCAAGGTCGAGGAGTTCCGGCGCCGCGTCGGCGACGATGACCGTCGCGCATTTGCCTATCTCAAGCGCAAGATGAGCCCGGATCAGGCCGATCAGGTCATGCAGCTGGGCTTGCCGGGCATCTACGTCGATCGGGAATACAAGCGCTACTACCCCACCGGCGAGGTAGCCGCCCATCTGTTGGGGCTGACGAATATCGACGGCAAGGGACAGGAAGGCATGGAGCTGGCCTATGACGGCACCCTGCGCGGCATCGACGGTGTGCGCCGAGCGATCCGTGACGGCAAGCGCCGCATCATCGAGAAGATCGAGGAGATCCGCGCACCGGTCTCGGGTCAGGATCTCCAGCTCAGCATCGATGCGCGATTGCAATATGTCGCCCATCGCGAGCTCAAGAGCGCCGTCAGTCGTCATCGCGCCCGTTCGGGCAGTCTCGTCCTCATGGATGCGCGCACCGGCGAAGTCCTCGCCGTCGCCAACGAGCCCAGCTTCAATCCCAACAGTCGCGGCCGGGTGATGCCCGGCATTTCCCGCAACCGCGCCATCACGGATCTGTTCGAGCCGGGTTCCACCATGAAGCCGATGGCGGTGGCCTGCGCGCTGGAGCTGGGGCTCACGCATCCCCGGGCCATCATCAATACCCAGGGTGGCACGATGTACATCGGCCACAACGTGGTCAAGGATGTCCATAGCTATGGGGTCATGGATGTCACCAAGGTCCTGCAGAAGTCCAGTAATGTCGGTGTCAGCAAGATCGCCCTGAGCGTGCCGCCGCGGAAATTCTGGGCCTTCTACCATAATCTGGGTTTCGGCCAGCCCCTAGAGACCGGCTTTCCCGGCGAGGCGCGCGGTCGGCTTTCCGACTACCATGGCTGGAGCGCCTTCGAGCAGGCGACACTGTCCTTCGGCTACGGCGTTTCCACGTCCGTGTTGCAGCTGACGCGGGCCTATGCATCGATCGCCAACGATGGTGCCATGCCCATGGCCAGCCTGACCCGTCTCGAGGGTGATGTCGAAACGCATCGCATCATGTCGCCCAAGACGGCGGCATCCGTGCGCGCCATGCTGGAAAAGGTCGTCTCCCGGGAAGGTACGGCGATACAGGCGGCTATACCGGGTTATCGGGTGTCCGGCAAGACCGGCACGGTCAAGAAGCTCGGTGCCCGCGGCTACACGACCTCCAAATACATCGGGGTGTTTGCCGGGATGGCGCCCGCCAGCAACCCGCGCCTGGTGATGGTGGTCATGATCGATGAGCCCTCTGCCGGCGAATACTATGGTGGCGTGGTGTCCGCTCCTGTCTTTTCGCGGGTGATGCAGGAGTCGTTGAGAATACTCAACATTGCTCCCGATCAGCCCGACGCGCCCCTGATCGCGGCCCGCACCGACAGCCCGGCATGATCCTGCGGCCGGGTTCGGGTTGTCCCCCCATGGCGATGCCGCTGCGGCAACTGCTGGCCGGCTTGGTCGATCCCGGCGTGGCGGCATCGTGCTCCGTGACCGATCTCCAGCTCGACAGTCGCAGCATTCGGCCCGGCGCCCTGTTCGTGGCGCTCAACGGCCGGCATGCGCATGGCCTCCGGTTTGCACGGCAGGCGATCGACCGGGGCTGCGCGGCCATACTCTACGATCCCGCTGGCGCCGGCTCCCTGGCCGATGCCGTCGCGGGTGAGCTTCCCGTGATCGCCCTGGAAAACCTCGCCAAGCATCTGGGCGGGATCGCCGACGCATATTTCGGCCATCCCTCCGCGGACATGGCGGTGATCGGTATCACCGGAACCAACGGTAAGACCTCGTGCAGCCATTTCCTGGCCGAGGCGCTGGGAGCCTGGCAGAAGGCGGGGGTCGTCGGCACACTGGGCTGGGGGCTGCCGGGGGCATTGAGGGAAACGAGCCACACCACCATGGATGCCATCGAGACCCAGCGGGTTCTGGCGGCAATGGGCGCCGAGGGTTTCCGGGTGGCCGCGATGGAGGCTTCCTCGCATGGTCTGGATCAGGGCCGGCTGAATGGCGTCCGCTTTCGGGGGGCGGTTTTCACCAACCTCTCGCGCGATCATCTGGATTATCACGAAACCATGGAGGCCTATCTCAAGGCCAAGCTGAGGTTGCTGGATGCGCCCGGTCTGGCGTTCGTGGTCTTCAATGCCGACGATCCCATTGCTGCGCCAGTGGTCGATCGCAAGCCGGCGGGCATGCCGTGCATCAGTTTTTGCGCCGCCGGTCGTGACCCAGGGCTTGGGGTTCCGCTCATGACCTACGGCGAGGTCATGCACCGGCCCGACGGGATCGACGTCGAGGTCCAATACCAAGGGTATTCGGCCAGGGTCCGGGCACCGGTTTTCGGCGACTTCAACGCCGTCAATCTCGTCGCGACGCTGGCGGTCCTGGTCTGCCTGGGACATCCCCTGGCGGAGGCCGCCATGGCGCTTTCGCGGGTGCTCCCCGTGCCGGGACGCATGCAGCCCGTTGCCGGCGCCGGCAAGCAGGCGGTCATCGATTACGCCCATACGCCCGATGCGCTGTCGAGCGCACTCTCCACCCTGAAAAAACACTGCCCGGGCCGGCTCTGGGTGGTATTCGGGTGCGGCGGCGATCGCGATCGCGGCAAGCGTGCCCAGATGGGGGCGGTGGCCGAGCAGTGGGCCGATGAGATCGTGCTCACCGACGACAATCCGCGTGGCGAAGACGGCGGCGCTATAATTCGCGAGATTCTTCAGGGGATTGTGCACAAACCGGTCGCGGTGGTCCGCGATCGCCGGGCTGCCATCGAGCAGGCGCTTGCGGCGGCCACCAGCCGTGATCTGGTCCTGGTCGCCGGAAAGGGGCACGAAAGCACCCAGGAAGTCCGGGGTGTGAAATATCCCTTCAGCGATCTTCAGGTGCTTCGGGACGCCCTGAACCCACCGGAACCGGTGTCCTGATGCCGGTCTTGTCGCCCGAGTCATCACATCCACATATATCTGCTGCCGTCATGCCCGAGCGTGCGGCGGGCAGCGGTGCTCGGCACCGCCACCGTTCTGGTGAGCGCCAAACGGAACGCATGAATCAATGTTGCATGGGGGTTGAATGCTGTTAAGTCTGGCCGATTGGCTGACCAATTACCTGGAAGGTTTCCGTGTCTTCAAGTACCTGACCTTTCGGGGCATCCTGGGCATCCTGACCTCCCTGCTGATCTGTTTCATCGTCGGTCCGTCGATGATTCGCCAGCTCAGCAAGTACAAAATCGGCCAGAGCGTGCGCGATGATGGGCCGCAGACGCATTTTTCCAAGGCCGGGACCCCGACCATGGGGGGGGCCCTGATTCTGGTGGCGGTGTCGCTGAGCACGCTCCTGTGGGCGGACCTCGGCAATCGCTATATCTGGGCGACCTTGCTGGTCACGCTCGGCTTCGGGGTGATCGGCTTCATCGACGATTACAAGAAGCTGGTTCTGCGGAACAGCAAGGGATTGGCCGCGCGGCACAAATATCTGTGGCAGTCGGTGATCGGCGTCGCGGCGGCAAGCTTTCTCTATGTGAGCGCCACGGTACCTGCCGAGACCACCTTCATCATTCCCTTTTTCAAGCAGTTTGCCTGGAACATGGGGCTGGCGTATCCCGTGCTGACCTATTTCGTCATCGTCGGCACCAGCAATGCCGTCAACCTGACCGACGGTCTCGACGGCCTTGCCATCATGCCCACGGTGCTGGTGGCCGGTGCCCTGGCCATTTTCGCCTACGTTTCCGGCAACGCCGTGTTCGCCGATTACCTCGGCATCCCCTTCGTGCCGCTGGCGGGTGAACTGGTGGTGTTCTGCGGTGCCCTGGTTGGCGCGGGACTGGGTTTCCTCTGGTTCAACGCCTATCCGGCGATGGTGTTCATGGGCGATGTGGGGGCGCTGGCGCTGGGGGCCGCGCTCGGCATACTGGCGGTACTGGTCCGCCAGGAAGTCGTGCTGGTGGTGATGGGCGGCGTGTTCGTCATCGAAACCCTGTCGGTGATGATTCAGGTGCTGTCCTTCAAGCTGACCGGGCGGCGCGTATTCCGCATGGCGCCGATACACCACCACTTCGAGCTCAAGGGCTGGCCGGAACCCCGGGTCATCGTCCGTTTCTGGATCATCTCGGTGATCCTGGTGCTGTGCGGCCTGGCGACGCTGAAGCTGAGATAGTCCATGGCCACCCTGCAGCAACCCCGTCCCGTCGACCTGGCCACCCAGGGGCTGGCTCGGCTCGGCCTCGACCGGCAGGCCGCCGTCCTGATCGTCGGACTCGGCAAGACCGGGTTTTCGGTGGCAAGGTTTCTGGCCCGGCACGGTATCCGTTTTGCCGTGACCGATACGCGTGCCGATCCGCCCTTCGCGGACCAGTTGCGCGAGTCCCTGCCGGATGCGGCCGTTTTTCTGGGCGCCTTCCAGCCGGCCGCCTTCGAGGCTGCCACCCACCTCATCGTCAGCCCGGGCGTACCCCTGGCATCACCGCTGATCCAGGCCGCGATCCGTCGCGGCGTGCCGGTGCTGGGCGACGTGGACCTGTTCGCCTGCATGGCGCAGGCCCCGGTATTGGCGGTAACCGGCTCCAACGGCAAGAGCACGGTGACCACGCTGCTGGGGCTGATGGCTCAGGCCGACGGGCGCGAGACCCGGGTGGGCGGCAACCTGGGCACGCCGATGCTGGACCTGCTGGATGCCGCCGCGGACCTGTATGTCCTCGAACTGTCCAGTTTCCAGCTGGAGAGCTCGCGGATACTGGAGCCCCTGGCCGCGACCGTGCTCAACCTCAGTCCCGATCACATGGACCGCTATCCCGACCTGGCTGCCTATGCCAAGGCCAAGCAGCACATTTTTCATGGCAACGGCGTCCAGGTCCTGAACCGGGACGATGCCTGCGTGGCGGCCATGGCCGCACCGGAGCGGACAAGCGTCTGGTTCAGCCTGGAGTCGCCGACGGCAGACTATCGTCTGGGGCAGGTGGGAGACGAGGAGTGGTTGCTGGCGCAGGGTCAGGCGCTGATGCCGACCCGCGCCGTCCGGCTGCAAGGTCGCCACAACCTTGCCAATGCCCTGGCGGCGCTGGCATTGGGCGATGCGGCGGGCCTGTCGCGCACCGCCATGTGCCGGGCGCTGGAAACCTTCACCGGCCTCGATCACCGTGCCCAATGGGTGGCCGAGGCGGCGGGCGTTACCTGGATCAACGATTCCAAGGCGACCAATGTCGGCGCCTGCATGGCGGCGCTGGCGGGGATGACCCGGCCGGTGGTGCTGATCGCCGGCGGGGACGGCAAGGGCGCCGATTTCACGGTACTGCGGCCCGTGGTGGCCGACAAGGTCAAGGCGACCGTGCTGATGGGTCGCGACGCCCCGTTGCTGGCGCAGGCGCTTGGCGATATCGCGCCGACGGTGACGGTTGCCAACATGAAGCAGGCGGTGCAGGCCGCGCGCGGCCTGGCTGCGGCTGGCGATGTGGTCTTGCTGGCGCCAGCCTGCGCCAGTCTGGACCAGTACAAGGACTACCAGGAGCGAGGCAGGATGTTCGCCGATGAAGTGAGAGGGTTGAGCGTATGAGTGCCATCCTGTCGACGCCGAGTCGTGGTCTCATCCTGCAATGGCGGGGCAACCGCTTTTATATCGATACGCCACTGCTGCTGACCTCGCTGGCGCTGCTGCTGTTCGGCTACGTGATGGTGGCCTCGGCCTCGCTGCATCTCGGCGACAAGTTCGCCGACGACAGTTTCTATTTTCCGCGCCACCAATTGATCCACATTGCGCTGGGTCTGGTCGTGGGCCTGTGGGCCGCGTCGGTGAAGCTGGAAACCTGGCGCGAGATTTCCCTGCCGCTCTATTTCGTGGGCCTGTTCCTGCTGGTGCTGGTGCTGATCCCCGGTATCGGCAAGGTGGTGAACGGCAGTGCCCGCTGGATCAATCTGCTCGGGGTCCGCATACAGGTTTCCGAAGTTTTCAAGCTGATTGCGGTCATCTACATGGCCAGCTTCATCGATCGGCACATCACGGTGGTGCGCACCTCGGTGCAGGGCATGCTGCGACCGTTCCTGCTGCTCGGTGTCGCGGCGCTGCTGCTGCTGAAGGAGCCGGATTTCGGCGCCACGGCGGTCATCATGTCGGTGGCGCTAGGCATGCTGTTCCTCGCCGGTGCGAGCCTCTGGCAGTTCGGCGCCCTCATCGGCGTCTTCATCGGTGCCGGCGCACTGCTGATCATGACGGCCGAATACCGCTTGCGGCGGGTGCTCAGCTTCCTCGATCCCTGGGATGATCCCCTGAACAGCGATTTCCAGCTCACCCAGGCGCTGATCGCCTTCGGTCGCGGTGAATGGAGCGGCGTCGGCCTTGGTTCCAGCATCCAGAAGCTGTTCTACCTGCCGGAAGCCCATACCGACTTCCTGTTCTCCGTCATCGGCGAGGAACTGGGCTTGATGGGCACGACCTCGGTCATCCTGCTGTTCATGCTCCTTGTCTGGCGGGCCTTCGTGATCGGCCGCCTGGCGGAGACTTCCGGGACCCGTTTCTCGGCGTTTCTGGCCTATGGCATCGGTACCTGGTTTGGCCTGCAGGCATTCATCAACATGGGGGTCAACATGGGGTTGCTGCCGACGAAGGGCCTGACCCTGCCGCTGATGAGCTATGGCGGCGGCAGCATCATGGTTATGTGCGCCGCGCTGGCCATTCTGTTCCGGGTCCGCAGCGAGGCCATCGCGGCAGTCACCGCCAAACCCCGGGTGAAGGCTTCATGGGCCGGCGTGTGATGATCATGGCCGGCGGGACCGGCGGTCATGTCTACCCGGCGCTCGCGGTGGCCGAGATGTTGCGGGCCGATGGGCACGAGGTGGTCTGGATGGGCACCCGCAAGGGACTCGAAGGCCGCGTGGTGCCGGCCGCGGGCTTTCCGGTCGAGTGGCTGTCGGTGGCGGGCGTTCGCGGCAAGGGCCTGGCGGGGCTCATGAAGGCACCATGGATGCTGCTGCGGGCACTGCTCCAGTCCCTCGCCATCCTGCGGCGCGTCCGTCCGCATGTCGTGCTGGGCATGGGCGGCTTCGTTGCCGGTCCCGGCGGCTGGGTCGCCAGCCGCTTGGGCATCCCGCTGGTGATACACGAGCAGAATCGCATACCGGGTACCACCAACCGGCTGCTGGCCCAGCAGGCTGTCGCCGTGCTGGAGGCCTTCCCCGGCAGTTTTCCCCCTGCCATGGCGGCTCGCGCGACCGGCAATCCCCTGCGGCGGGCGATCGCCGAGCTGGCGCAGCAGCTCCGCATGGCCGCGGCCGGGCCGGCGCTGAAGGTGCTGGTGGTCGGTGGCAGCCTGGGGGCGAAGGCGCTGAACGAGAACGTGCCGGCAGCGCTGGCCGGCCTCGGACAGCCCCTGCATATCCGCCACCAGACCGGACAGGCCATGCTGGCCGAGACCCAGGCCCGCTATGCGGAGCTGGGCCTCGATGCCGAGTCCAGCGCTTTCCTGGAGGACATGGCCGCCGCCTACCGCTGGGCGGATCTGGCGATCTGCCGGGCCGGCGCGATGACGGTCAGCGAGCTGGCGGCGGCCGGCCTGCCGGCGATCCTGATTCCCTACCCGCATGCCATTGACGATCACCAGACCGCCAACGCACGCTATCTGGCGGACGCCGGTGCGGCGGTACTGATGCCGCAAACCGAATTGACCTCCGCCGGGCTGACGGAAGTCATCGGCAAGCTGTTGCAGGCGCCCGGGCAATTGGCGCGCATGGCCGAGGCCGCCCGTGCCCAGGCTAGGCCGGAGGCGGCGCGGGAGGTGGCCGACATCTGCCTGGGCTGCGTGCGCGACCGGGCGGCGGAGGATGCCGCATGAGGCCCATCACGGATCGCGGTGGCCATCACGGCATGAGCCGGATACGCCGCATACACTTCATCGGCATCGGCGGTACCGGCATGAGCGGCATCGCCGAGGTGCTGCTCAACCTGGGCTACGAGGTTTCCGGCTCGGATGTCGGCGACAATGCCGCGACCCGTCGCCTGCAATCCCTGGGCGCCCAGGTCTACCGGGGTCATGCGCCGGACCATGTGCAGGGCGTGGAGGTTGTGGTCGTGTCGACCGCCATCGACCGCGGCAATCCGGAGCTGAGCGCGGCGTTGTCGCTGAAGATCCCGGTGATATCCCGTGCCGAGATGCTGTCCGAGCTGATGCGCTTTCGTTATGGCATCGCCGTGGCGGGCACCCACGGCAAGACCACGACGACCAGCCTTGCCGCCAGCGTACTGGCGGAAGCCGGGCTCGACCCCACGTTCGTCATCGGCGGACGGCTGAACAGCGCTGGTACCAATGCCCAGCTGGGGCAGGGCACTTTCCTGGTGGCCGAGGCCGACGAGAGTGATGCGTCGTTTCTGCACCTGCAGCCCATGATCGCGGTGGTCACCAACATTGACCGCGACCACATGGAGACCTATCAGGGGGACTTCGAGCGGCTCAAGCAGACCTTCGTCGAGTTCCTGCACCACGTGCCGTTCTATGGTCTGGCCGTCCTCTGCATCGAGGACCCCGGCGTGCGGGAAATCCTGCCCCAGATCAGCAAGCCGGTGCGAACCTACGGCTTCGATTCCCAGGCCGATCTCTCGGCAGTCGACATACGCCAGCAAGGCATGTGCAGCGTCTTTCGCGTGCACCGGGCGGGGCGTGGCGCGGACTTCGAGGTTCGGCTCAACCTGCCGGGCCGGCACAACATTCTCAATGCGCTGTCCGTGATCGCCGTGGCCGACGAACTCGGCATCGACGAGTCCACCATCCAGCGGGCGCTGAGCCAGTTCAGGGGGATCGGGCGGCGCTTCCAGGTCAATGGCGAACTGCCGCTGGGCGATGGGTCGGTCACGCTGGTGGACGATTACGGCCATCATCCCCGCGAGATCGAGGCCACCCTGGATTCCGCCCGCCAAGCCTATCCGGGGCGGCGTCTGGTGATGGTGTTCCAGCCGCACCGCTATACCCGCACCCGTGACCTGTTCGAGGACTTCGTCACGGTGCTGTCGAAGACCGACCTGCTGATCCTGACCGAGGTCTATGCCGCCGGCGAGAAACCGGTCACCGGTGCCGATGGGCGCTCCCTGTCCAGGGCCATCCGGGTGCGTGGCGAGATCGAGCCGATTTTCCTGGAGCAGCCGGCCGAGCTGGTGGATGTTCTGCCGGGCCTGCTCGAGCCGGGCGATGTGATCCTGACGCTGGGTGCGGGCAGCATCGGCCAGGTCGCGGCGGAGCTGCCGGCACGCTTGCGGCAGACCCTGGCGCGGGGCCGGGCATGAGCTCAGCGGAAGTCTTCGGTGTGGCCGCCACGCCCCGGATTCGCGGTGAACTGCGTTACAACGAGCCGATGGCGGCGCATAACTCCTGGCGTGCCGGCGGCTCCGCCGACCGGTTCTTCATGCCGGCCGATCTCGAGGACCTGGGTGTCTTCCTCGCCGCGCTGCCGCCGGACGAGCCGCTGGTGTGGGTCGGCCTGGGCAGCAACCTGCTGGTACGGGACGGTGGCATCCGTGGCACCGTCATCTGTACCCGCAATCGTCTCAAGGAGATGACGCTGGCTGTCCCGGATACGATCCGGGTGCAGGCGGGTGTACCCTGCGCCCATGTGGCGCGGTTCGGTGCCGAGCACGGGCTGGTGGGTGCCGAGTTCCTGGCCGGGATCCCCGGCACCATGGGCGGAGCGCTGGCGATGAATGCCGGCGCCTTCGGTGGCGAGACCTGGCCGCTGGTGCGGCAGGTGACCACGATTGACCGCCGCGGTTGCTTGTGGCAACGCCCGCCGGAGGATTTCCGGGTCGGCTACCGAAGCGTTCGCGGTCCGGCCGAGGAGTGGTTCGTGGCCTGCGAGCTGGGGTTGCGGATAGGCGACGTCAGTGAGAGCCGCGACAAGATCAGGCGCCTGCTGGCGCGCCGCAGCGAAACCCAGCCGACCCAACTGCCCAGCTGCGGATCGGTCTTCCGCAACCCGTCCGGTGATTTCTCGGCCCGGCTGATCGAGGCCTGTGGCCTCAAGGGATACCGTATCGGCGGTGCCCAGGTTTCCGAAAAGCATGCCAATTTCATTGTCAACATCGATGGCGCCAGCGCAGCCGACATCGAGGCCCTGGTGCTGCATGTGCAGACCGAGGTGCGTAACAGGCAGGGTGTCGAGTTGATGCCGGAGGTAAGGATGGTGGGGATGGCAAAATCAGGAGGGCAGGATGCAGTCCAGAAGAGTTGAGAGCGCGACTGATTTCGGCCGCGTCGCGGTGTTGATGGGCGGCATGGCGGCGGAACGCGAAGTATCCCTGAAGAGCGGCAAGGCCGTCCTGCAGGCGCTGCTCAACCGCGGGGTCGATGCCACGGGACTGGATGTGGGCAGGGACATGGTGGGTCCCCTGCTGCAGGCGTCTCCGGCATTCGACCGGGTCTTCAACATTATCCATGGCCGCGGCGGCGAGGATGGCGTGCTGCAGGGAGCGCTGGAGGCGCTGGGCATGCCCTACACCGGCAGCGGCGTCCTGGCATCGGCGCTCAGCATGGACAAGCTGAGGACCAAGCTGTGCTGGATGGGCGCCGGTCTGCCGACGCCGCGCTGGATGAAGCTGGCCGGCGAGGCGGACCTGGCTGTCTGCGAGGCTACGCTGGGTTTTCCGGTGATCATCAAGCCGGCCGAGGAGGGCTCCAGCATCGGCATGAGCCGGGCCGAGGACAGCGCGGAACTCAGGGCGGCCTGGCGCAATGCGGCCATGTATAATTGCGACGTATTTGCCGAATCTTGGGTCGTGGGCCGGGAATATACCGCTGCCGTGCTGGCGGGCGCCCCGCTGCCGTTGATTCGCCTCGAAACACCGCACGCCTTCTATGACTTCGACGCCAAGTATCGCGCCGAGACGACCCGCTATCACTGCCCCTGCGGGCTTTCCGCCACCGATGAGCAACGCCTGCAGGCACTGGCCGGGGCCGCCTGTGACACCGTGGGTGTCGCGGGCTGGGCGCGTGTCGACCTGATGGTGGACGAGGATGGCCGACCTTGGCTGATCGAGGTCAATACCGTGCCGGGCATGACCGACCATAGCCTGGTGCCCATGGCCGCCCGTGCGACCGGTATCGACTTCGATGAACTGGTCTGGCGCATCCTGGAAACCAGCTGTCGGGAACGCTAGCACCATGGCCAGGTCACGATCCAGATCCCGTCCCCGAAGGCGCCATCATCCTTGGCTCCGTCGAGCCCTGCTGGTGCTGGGGGTGATGGGCGCGGGGGTTGCGCTCTATGTCCAGCGGGAGGCGATCGCCCGCGAAATCGACCGTTGTCTGCCGATCCGCTATGTCCGTTTCGAGGGGGACTTCTCCAATGTCGACCCCGACGAGCTCTGCCGGGGCATCCTTCCGCAAGTAGCTCGAAGCTATTTCGCCGTCGATCTGCAACAGCTGGAACGGACGCTCGCCGATCTTTCCTGGGTGGGGTCGGTGCGCGTGGCCCGTGTCTGGCCCGATACGCTGGTCGTCGAGCTGCGCGAGCAACTGCCGGCCGCGCGCTGGGGGGATGGCAGCCTGATCAGCGACGAGGGCGAGGTCTTCCGCGTGTCATCCCAGACCCAAGGCTTTGACCACCTGCCGCAGTTGTCCGGTCCCCGGGGCCGGGAAGCGGAAACGCTGGCCCTGCTGCGGGCGCTGGGCAGCCAGTTTTCCCCCCAAGGGTTGCAGGTGACCCGGCTGACGCTGAGTGAGCGTCTGGCCCTGACCGTCGAACTGAGCAATGGTCTGAAGATTGCTTATGGTAACCAGGAGCCGGTCAGGGCGACCGAGCACTTCCTGAGCCTGCTGCCCAAGCTCGGCATGCAGCGGTTTGCCGCCCTGCGGACGCTGGATTTGCGCTATCCGCGCGGTTTTGCCGTCACCTGGAAGCCGGTGGCCGGGGAGGACGAGCCCGCCGCGTCGCCGGCGGCTCCCGATGATTCCGGGCAAGACGCCGGCTGATGAACAAACTTTATACCGTCTTGATACAGTTAGACCCAACTATGACAAATGGACGCTTGAGCGATGGCTAAGAAATCCGACCGCAATCTCATCGTCGGACTGGATATCGGCACGTCCAAGGTGGCCTGCATCGTCGGCGAAATCAACCCGGAGGGCGACATCGAGGTTGTCGGCCTGGGCACCCATCCATCGCGGGGTCTTAAGAAAGGGGTCGTGGTCAATCTCGAAACCACGGTCCAGTCGATACAGCGAGCGGTCGACGAGGCCGAGCTGATGGCCGGGTGCCGCATCAATTCCGTGTTTGCCGGCATCGCCGGCAGCCACATCATCAGCATGAATTCGCATGGCATCGTTGCCATCAAAGACAAGGAGGTGACGCAGGGCGATGTCGACCGCGTGATCGACTCGGCCCGGGCCGTCGCGATCCCGGCCGACCAGAAGATCCTGCATATCCTGCCGCAGGAATATGTCATCGATCGCCAGGAGGGGATCAAGGAGCCCGTCGGCATGTCCGGCATCCGCCTCGAGGCGCGGGTACACATCGTAACCGGTGCGGTGAGTGCCGCGCAGAACATCGTCAAGTGCATCCGTCGTTGCGGGCTGGAAGTCGAGGACATCATCCTGGAGCAGCTTGCCTCCAGTGCCGCGGTGCTCACCGATGACGAGAAGGATCTCGGCGTCTGCCTGGTGGATATCGGTGGTGGCACCACGGATATCGCCGTGTTCACCGATGGCGCCATCCGGCATACTGCGGTCATCCCCATCGCCGGCGACCAGGTCACCAACGACATCGCCGTGGCCTTGCGCACGCCGACCCAGTTTGCCGAGGACATCAAGATCAAGCATGCCTGTGCGCTGACGCAGCTGGCGAGTCTTGAGGACGTGATCGAGGTGCCCAGCATCGGTGAGCGGCCCGTACGGCAGATTTCCCGGCTGAATCTGGCCGAGATCGTCGAGCCGCGCTATGAGGAACTGCTGCTGCTGGTGCAGGCCGAACTGCGGCGCAGCGGCTTCGAGGACCTGATCGCCGCGGGTGTCGTGATCAGCGGCGGCAGCGCGCGGGTGGAAGGTCTGGTGGAGCTCGCCGAGGAGATCTTCCACATGCCGGTACGCATCGGCATGCCGCAATCCGTGAGCGGTCTCGGTGAGGTGGTGCGCAACCCGGCCTATGCAACGGGGGCCGGCTTGCTGCTGTTTGGCAAACAGCACCTGCATGGCGAGCACCAGGGCTCGGTGGGGCCCGGCTTCCGGAGCCTGTGGGCGCGCATGAAGAGCTGGTTTACGGGGAATTTTTAAGCGTTGGCAATCAATCAAGGGGGTGGTCCGATGAAATTCGAAATCGTGGATTCCTATAGTCAGAACGCCGTCATCAAGGTGATCGGCGTCGGCGGCGGCGGTGGCAATGCCGTCAACCATATGGTCAACAGCCAGGTCGAGGGTGTGGACTTCATCTGCGCCAACACCGATGCCCAGGCCCTGAAGAGTCTGCAGGCCCGGTCGGTGATCCAGCTGGGCAATGCGCTCACCAAGGGGTTGGGCGCGGGTGCCAACCCGGAGATCGGCCGGCAGGCGGCGCTCGACGATCGTGACCGCATCCTCGAGGTGCTCGGGGGCTCCGACATGGTCTTCATCACCGCCGGCATGGGCGGTGGCACGGGTACCGGCGCGGCGCCGGTGATTGCCGAGATTGCCAAGGAGGCCGGCATTCTGACGGTTGCCGTCGTGACCAAGCCATTCGCGTTCGAAGGCAAAAAGCGTCGCGAAACCGCGGAAAAGGGCATCGACGAACTCAGTCAGTTCGTTGACTCGCTGATCACCATCCCCAATGAAAAGCTGTTGCCGGTGCTGGGGCGCGATGTCAGCCTGATGAGCGCCTTCGCGGCGGCCAACGATGTGCTGCTGGGCGCCGTACAGGGCATTGCCGACCTCATCACCCGTCCCGGTCTCATCAACGTCGATTTCGCCGACGTCCGCACGATCATGCAGGAAATGGGCATGGCCATGATGGGGACCGGCATCGGTCATGGTCCGAGCCGTGCCCGCGAGGCGGCCGAAGCGGCCATCGCCAGCCCGCTGCTGGAGGACATCAACCTGCAGGGCGCCCGCGGCATCCTCGTCAACATCACCGGGGGCATGGACATGGCAATCGGCGAGTTCGACGAGGTGGGCAATGTGGTGCGGGAGTTTGCCTCCGACGATGCGGCCGTGGTCATCGGTACCGTCATCGATCCCGATCTGCATGACGAACTGCGGGTCACCGTTGTCGCCACTGGCCTGTCCTGTGCGCGCCAGACCAGTGAGCCCACCCTCAAGCTGGTGCAGAAAAACACCGGTGAAATCGACTATGGCGAGATGACCCGGCGCCCCGCCGTCGCGCGCAAGCACTCCCAACTGGAACCGCGCGCGGAAGCCAAGAAGGAAAAGGAGATGGACCTCGAATACCTGGATATCCCGGCTTTCCTGCGCCGCCAGGCTGATTGACACCAGGCCGCAGGACGACTCAAGGGCTCGTTCAGATCGAAACGGGCCTCGTGATGCGGGTTAGGTCATTCATGCCCGGCGGGCGGGAGTGGCCTGGCGGCATCGTAACCAGATCAGGAGAATATCGATGATCAGGCAAAGAACGCTCAAGAATGTGATCAAGGCAACGGGAGTGGGCCTGCACACGGGCGAGAAGGTTTACCTCTCGCTGCGTCCCGCTGCTCCCAACACAGGTATCGTCTTTCGCCGGGTGGACTTGCCTGAACCCGTGGATATCGCCGCGACACCGCAGAATGTTGGCGACACCACGCTGTCGACCACCCTGATCCGCGGTGATGTCAAGGTGTCCACGGTGGAGCATCTGTTGTCGGCCCTCGCTGGCCTGGGTATCGACAATGCCTATGTCGATGTCAGCGCGCCGGAGGTGCCTATCATGGATGGCAGCGCCGGTCCCTTCGTGTTCCTGATCCAGTCGGCCGGTGTCGAGGAGCAGAATGCGCCCAAGCGATTCATTCGCATCCGGAAGCCCATCCGGGTGGAAGAGGGTGACAAATGGGCCAGCTTCACCCCCTACGATGGTTTCAAGGTCACCTTCACCATCGACTTCGATCATCCCGCGTTCAGTGACGACGTGCAGACGGCCAGTATCGACTTCTCCTCCACCTCGTTCGTCAAGGAGGTGAGTCGTGCCCGGACCTTCGGCTTCATGCGCGACATCGAGGCGCTACGCAAGCGCAAGCTGGCGCTGGGCGGCAGCATGGACAACGCCATCGTGGTCGACAACTACCGGATCCTGAACGAGGATGGTCTGCGCTATGCCGATGAGTTCGTCAAGCACAAGATCCTCGATGCCATCGGTGACCTCTATCTGCTGGGCCACAGCCTGATCGGCGCTTTCGAAGGCTACAAGTCCGGGCATGGTCTCAACAATCAGTTGCTGCGGCGGCTTCTGACCCAGGTCGATGCCTGGGAGTCCGTGACCTTCGAGGACGAAGCCACGCTGCCGATCTGCTACAGCCGTCTCGCCGTCGCGACCTGAGCGGCGTCATCGCCTTCGCTCCCGAGCACGGGGTATCGTGGCGCCCGCCCGATGCCCCGTGACTTTTCCGGGCCCCGGATTGCCGATGGCGTGCCGTCGCCCTCTGCATCATGCCGGGCTTCAGGTTCGGGACGTGTCCCCGGTCCCGCGCCCCCGCTGCGGGAAACCGGTCTGGCCGCTGCCCTGACGCTCGACCCGGGCGAGCGTTCGCGACAGTCGCAGCAGGGCGGCGCCGATCTCGCTGGTCTCCCTGCCGATGGCGGCCTGGCGGATGGACTCCGGCACCGCTCGCCCGACGCGCGGGAGTCTGCGCCGGTTGTCCGTGATGTCCCGCACTGCTTGCAGGTTGCGCAGGCGGATGTCCTGAATGGGCAGCCCCTCCCGGGCACGCAGCTGATCAAGCAGCGCCGGCAGCTGGAATCGCAGCAGTGTCGCGCTTCCCGGTGAGTCCACCAGCAGGACCAGCGTTCTGCCCCGAATCAGACAGTGCCGGCAGTGGAGCCGCATCGTTGCCGGCAGGCAGGCGTGCACCTGCTCGAGCAGTCGTCCATGCCGATGCGCCTCCGCAACCAGGGATTCGAGCGTGGAGGAGCCGCCAAGAAAGCTGGATAGGGGGCGTGGTTTCCTGGCCATCTGGATTCTGAGGGTTGGCGTGGCGTTGTGATCCGCGCATTGCGGAGGGTATGCGGCAGGAGCGCCAAACCCGGCTCTGCGTCAGGATGCCCCATTTGCGGTATCATCCCCAAGATTTACCGTCCACCGGACTTCTGGGGTCAACCTCAATGCTAGGCAAGCTGGTCAAGATG
>NZ_BAAHXD010000007.1:0-94755 GCF_054657115.1 Methyloparacoccus murrellii
ATTGAAGGTTTCCGGTGACAGTCGGGCGAGGTTCCGCAACAGCAGGAACGGATCGACCTGTGCCGCTACCTTGCCTTGAAGTTCGGTGGGTGAGGGGGCGGCCTGGGCCGGGATGGCTGGCCACCCGAGGGACAGCACCATCAGGGCTGTCAGGCAAAAGCGTGTGAGGTACATGATATGCCTCCTGATATTAATGCAAATGAAGTCTTCCCTTAAACCATTGTTGTGTCTCGTGATATGGTTCTTTTTGATGTCTTAGGGCGTGATCATTTGGGAATGATTCTTATTTTTCTGGGAAAGGCTATTGATACCCTATGATGCGCCGGTATTCCTGAGTAAAAAGGCAGGTTTTGGTTGGTGTAATCCGCTTTTCGACAAAGGCTATGCGAGTGTAGGTGTGTCGCCCGGGATTGTCCAGTGGCGTCGTATCAATATCTGCCGGATTGGCGCCTCAGTTTTCCATGTCCGTATAAAAACTCATATCTTCCTCGGCGTGTAATGCAATGCGAAGTATCTGCGCCTCGAAAGCCGCGGTTTGCGCCGGGGATAGCGCCGGGGATAGCGGGGTATCGTCGGCCGGAAGCCCGGGCCAGAATTTCCGCATGACCGCTTGGATACGGGCTTCGAAGACGGTCCCCGGGATCGGAATCAGGGTTCCGGAGGACATGCTGAAGTCGCCGAAATCGAGCAGGCGTCCGGCTACGATCACGCCGGGCTGGCCGGTGGATTGCAGGCCCATGTCATGGATGTCCACCGGCTGGTCGGTCAGCAGGTCGATCAGGCGCGCACCCTGGTGGGGCAGGATTTCCGCGATCCGGAACAGCGAGAATCGGGCGCCGGCGAGAGCCTGGAGGTAGCGCAGTTCGTCCGTCCCCTCAGCCGGTGGCTGCTGGGCCAGGATGCGTTCGATCAGGTTCCTACCGCCGCGGCGGTGGTGATGCAGGCAGTAATCGTAGGCCACCGCGATTTCGTCGTCCTGGTTCAGGATCAGCGTACCGGCCTTGTACAGGCCCAGTTTCTTGCCGCATTCAGGCAGGGCGGCGGGTGGCAGTTGCTTGACGAGCACCAGGTTGTGACGCCGGGCCAGTTCGCGGAAGCGTCGGTAGTCTTCCTGTCGCGCGGCCAGGTTTTCGTCATGCGGGTGTCCGAACAGTGAGGTGAGCCATTTCAGCATGGGGTCGGGTTCCGGATAGGTGAGGTAAGGGGAGAGGTGGTTCGCAACGGGGGCCGCTGCCGGTGACGATCAACTTGCGCAGTCCGTCCGAAAGCGTGTTGAATTATGAAGCGGGTTTGTATCCCGCATAAGCTGTCTGCCCTGACTTCGACCGACCATCCTCTGGAGAACGCCATGCCTTACCGATCCCTGTTCAGGATAGTGTCGCTGGCCGGCCTGCATGCGCTGGGCGGCTGCGCTGCCCTCAATCTTGGCAGCGGCGGCGGGGAGGTCTCGCTGCGGGATCTGGAGGACCCGGCGCGGCGGGCCGGCTATGTGGCGGCCCAAGCCGTCGCGCTCAGGGGCAAGGCCAACGACACCGTGGTGCGGCGCTTGCGGGCGATTGGCCAGGACAAGTGTCTCACCGGTATCGAGACATCGCTGATGGTCGCCGACTTCAACCAGTCGCTGGACGCCGATCTTGCCGGCATCAGGGCCGCCAGCGAACGTTGCTGTCAGGCCGGCGCACGGGAGGACGTCACGGTGATCGCCAACCGCTTGAAGGATCTGGACATTCGCCTGTCCCGCTACCAGGATGCGCCCTCCGAGTCGCGCGTGTTTGCCGTCGTCAATGCATACGGTCCCCAGGCATCGGCGCCGCGGGCATCCGACGTGTGCCAGGCGCGCCTGCAAAAGATTACTGACTTTGCCGGCAGGCAACAGGGCAAGCCGGCTACCCTGCCGCGGATGACCGGCATCGTGGCGGGGCCCGACGATCCCGCCGGCATAGTGGCGCTGCAAGCGGAATTCGAGAAGCGGATCGGCGATTTGCAGCTTTATCAGCGGCTGATCGGGCCGGTCTCGCCACCGGCCCCCTGATGGCGCCCAGCGCGACCGGCGGCATTCCGCCCGATGCCGCCGGCTGCCCCCGATACCCGGCCGTGCCGTGGTCCTGATGGAAGCCGACCGGACCGAGGCGTTGCGCGAGGCCGTCATCGCGGCGCTGGCCGCGCGCCGCTGCCTGCGCATCGCCGGAGCGGGTACCAAGGATTTTCTGACCTTGCCGGATTTCGCCGCCGCCGGGGTCTGCGATCGGCTCGATGTCGCCGGTCATGCCGGCATCCTGCACTATGATCCCGCCGAACTGGTGTTGACCGCACGCGCCGGCACTCCCCTGGCCGCGATCGAGGCCACCCTTGCCGGGGCGGGGCAGATGCTGGCTTTCGAGCCGCCGCACTTCGGTTCCGGCGCCACGCTGGGCGGCACCGTTGCCAGTGGCCTGTCCGGTCCCCGGCGTCCCTTCGCCGGCTCGGTGCGCGACCATGTCCTGGGGTGCCGGTTGATCAACGGTCGGGGCGAGGTGCTGTCGTTCGGCGGGCAGGTCATGAAGAATGTCGCCGGCTTTGACATCGCCCGCCTGATGGCAGGCGCGCGCGGCGCCCTGGGGGTCCTGCTGGAGGTTTCCCTGCGGGTGGTGCCGCGTCCCGAGTGCGAGCGGACGCTGGCGTTGCCGATGGATGCCGGGTTGGCCATCACGAGCATGAACCGCTGGTCCGGCCAGCCTTGGCCGATTTCGGCACTGGCCCACCTGGACGGCTGGACCTATGTCCGCCTGGCTGGGCATGAGTCGGCCCTGAAGGCGACGCAGGCGGCTCTGGGGGGGGATTGGGTCGTTGGCGACGCACCGTTCTGGCAGGCACTGCGCGAGCAGAGCTGCCGTTTCTTCCGTTACCCGCCGCTGGGGCAGCGGCTGTGGCGGTTGTCACTCGCGCCGGCGACTCCCGTGCCGGCCCTGGCCGGGCACTGGCTCTACGACTGGGGCGGTGCCCTGCGCTGGTTGCGCTCCGATGCGCCGCCGGCCGTTATTCATGCAGCGGCAGGGCAGGCGGGCGGGCATGCCCGGCTGTTTCGCGGCGATCCCGTCGCCGTGCCGGCCCACGCCGGCCTGCCGTCTGCCCTGCTGGACCTGCACCGGCGGGTCAAGTCGGCCTTCGATCCGCAGGGCGTGTTCAACCCCGGCCTCGTGGTCGCCGCCTGATGCGGGCCGATCCGCCGGGCGGGCCGCTGTCGGCGGGGGAGCGCCGCGAGGCGGCATCTATCCTCCGCAGTTGCGTGCATTGCGGTTTCTGCAATGCCACCTGTCCGACCTACCAGCAGCTTGGCGACGAGCTGGATGGCCCCCGTGGCCGCATCGTCCTGATCAAGGCGCTGCTGGAGGGCGAGCCCGCCGGTGACCTGACCCGCCGCCATCTGGATCGCTGCCTGAGCTGCCGGGCTTGCGAGACCACCTGTCCCTCGGGGGTGCGCTATGGCCGACTTCTCGATATCGCCCGGGGTGCCATCGAGGAACGGGCCGGGCGACCCTGGCGCGAGCGTCTGGCGCGCGGGCTGCTGCGTCGCGTGCTGGCCCGACCCGGCCGTTTTCGCCGGGCCCTGCACGCGGCGGGCGTGATCCGCCGGTGGCTGCCCGGGTCGCTCGGGTCCCAGCTGTCGCCCCTGCCGCCTCTGCCGCCCGCCCGCGCGCTCGTCTGGCCGGCGCCCCGTCATGCGCGGCGGATGCTGATCCTCGAGGGCTGCGTGCAGCCGGTGCTGGCGCCGGCGATAGATTACGCCGCCGCCCGGGTGCTGGACCGGCTCGGCATCAGCTTGGTGCAGGTCCGGCAGAGCGGCTGCTGCGGGGCGCTCAGCTACCATCTCGGCGCGCACGAGGAAGGCAGGGCGTTCATGCGCCGCAACATCGACGCCTGCTGGGACTGGGTGGAGCAAGGGGCGGAGGCCATCGTCAGCACGGCCAGCGGTTGCGGCGTCATGCTCAAGGATTACGGTGCCGTGCTGGGCGACGACCCCGGGTACGCGGACAAGGCGGCGCGCCTCGCCGGGCTGGTGCGGGACATCGGCGAGGTCCTGGCGCGGGAGGATCTGTCGCCGCTGCAGCCGGTGGCGCCTGTTCCGCTGGCGTTTCAGTCGCCCTGTACCCTGCAGCACGGTCAACGACTGGGCGGCGTGGTCGAGGCGCTGCTGGCCCGGCTTGGCTTCCGGCTGCTGCCGGTCGCCGACGCGCATCTCTGCTGTGGATCGGCCGGGACCTATTCCGTGTTGCAGCCCGAATTGGCCACACGGCTGCGGGATGCCAAGCTGGCCGCCTTGCAGGCCTCGGGCGCCGGGCAGATCGTCACGGCCAATATCGGTTGCCTGACCCACCTCTGCTCGGCGGCAACCCTGCCTGTCAGACACTGGCTGGAGCTGTTGGCGGATGCCCAGTCGCGCGACGCCTGATGGCAGCGGCCGGGGTGGTGGCGGGCCGTCGCCCCGGTTCGCCGCCCGGCGTGGTCTCCTTGCCCTGGCCGTCGCGATCGGCTGGGGAATGTCGCCGGTCGTGGCGGCGGAACGCGCGCGGATCACCATCCTGCATGTCAACGACAGCCATTCCCAGCTGACGCCGTTCGGTCCCCGGCAAGATCCGTTGCAGGCGCCGCCTTATGGCGGCGCCGCACGCCTGGCAAGCCTGGTCGACCGGCTGCGCCGGGAAAATCCCGGCGCATTGCTGCTGCACGCGGGCGATTTCCTGACCGGGACGTTCTTCTCCCAGCGTTACGCCGGCATGCCGGAATTGCGCGTCTTGCGCCGGTTGCGGGTGGATGCCCTGACGCTGGGCAACCACGAGTTCGACCGTGATGCCGGTGGACTCAACCTGTCGCTGGACAGGGCCTGGGGCGCGGGACGGCAGGCATTCCCCTTGCTGGCCGCCAATCTGAGCTATGACGCCGGTTTCAGGGAGGCACGCAAGCTCGGTCAGCGGGTGCGGCCTTCCGCGCTCGTGAAGCGCAACGGCTTGCGCATCGGCATCCTGGGTCTGACCACGCCCGATATCCCCAGGCTGGCTCTCGATGGCGTTGCGGTGCTGGCTGACACCGTGAGTGTGGCCAGCCGCCACGTGCCGCGCCTGCGCCGCCAGGGCGCCGAGGCGATCGTCCTGCTCTCGCATCTGGGGCTGGCGCGCGATACCGCGATAGCCCGGCGTGTCGAGGGCATCGACGTGATCGTCGGGGGCCATGATCACGTTGCGCTGGCCCAGCCGCAGGATGTCTGCCGGCCAGGCGGGGGCTGTACCCTGATCGTGCAGGCGGGTTCGCATTACCGCTATCTCGGTAAGCTCGATCTGCTGCTGGAACGGCAGCCCGATGGCCGGTTCGCCATCGTGGAGCGTACCTACCGGCTGTTGCCGGTGGACGGCGATGTTCTGCCGCAAAGGTCCATGGCGCGGCTGATAGGGCGCTTCGTGGCCGGCATCGAGGCACGTTACGGGGCGGTTTTCCTGCAGGTGCTGGGGCAAGCCCGGTTCGACATCGACAATCAGCGCGATCAACGCTGGCCCATGGCCCGGGATACGCCACTCGGCAATCTGGTGGCGGACGCCTTCCGGGAGGCGCTGGGGACCGACGCCGCGATCATGGTGCGCGGCCTGATCGCTCAGCCGCTGTTCGCAGGACCGATGGTGCCTGCCGATGTCCTGCGCGTGCTGCCTTACGGCGCACCCCCGGTAACGCAGCCCGGCGTCCATGGCGACAGTCTGGTCAGGCTGCGGGTCAGCGGGCGGACCCTGCTGGACATCCTGGAGACGGGAACGCGGATCGAACTGGCCATCCCGGGCGAACTGACCGGGTTGCCCTTGGGGGTGGCGGGGCCGGATTACGCGCCGCAGGTGTCCGGCATCCGCTATGCCTATGATCCTGCGCCGCTGGAGGATGTCAGGCGCACGCATCTGTTGCCGGACAGCCTGCAGGTGGGCGGGCAGCCGCTGGAACCTGATCGGTACTATTCGGTTGCGACGCCCCGGCTGATCGGCACGGCGCTGCTGGCGGCCCGGGTGATTGCGCCAGGGGCCGTGGCCTTGACGCCGGTCTCCGGTTTCGGCGCGCTGCACGACTTTCTCCAGCGCCAGGGCGAGGTGTCGGCCCGGGTCGAGGGTCGCATCATCGCGCGGACGGTGGGGCAGGGGATTCAGTAGATAAGGCGGGGGTAATCCCCCGAATGGGCGGCGGGTCCGGGGAACCGCCGCCCCTATCGGTGATGGCCGCTCTGGGGGAACCTACGGCTGTTTCTGGTTCAGGACCGTCTGCACCTGCCGGGCGAGGAATTCCTGCAGGGTGATGCGCGGGTCAAGCGTCGCACCCTGGCCGTCGCCGGCATGTTCCGTGGCGTTCGCGGCCTGCTCGTCGGCGGGCGGTGCCCCGGGCGCGCCGACCATCGAGCCGGACATGTCCAGCTTGATGTTGATGCCCAGGATGGCGATCTTCACGCCCAGGGCAAAATTGGCCTTGATGTTGCCATTGGCCATGACCTGCCCTGTGAAGCTGTCCTTGGTGATCGTGGCGGTGCCGCCCATTTCCTCGATCAGGGGCAGCAGCGACTGCAGGTCGGTCTTGACGATGAATTTGCTGGCGGGCCTGGCGGTCCACATGCCGCCCAGCTTGATCGGCGTGTCCAGCAGCTTCATGTGCATGGCGAAGTTTTCCGGCGTCCCGGAGGGGCTGTCGAATTGCAGTGTCATGCCTAGCAGTCCGCCGATCACACCCATGTTGGGGCTTTTGATCGTGGCATTGACGATGCCCGGGACAGCCAGCTTGATGCTGACCGGTCCCGAGATGGGCTTGTAATAACCCGCCGGCTCGGCGGCATGGGCGCCGATGGGTGTCAGCGCGAGCAGGGCCAGCAGCGCTGCGGCGACGAACGATGGCATACGGGATAACATGGTCGTTTCTCCGGAGTTGCTCGAGAGTGCTTGTGGCCTGGGACGATGGTTCGCCTGGAGAGTTGTAGTGCCCCAATCCTTCTCTCTTTGTTCGTTCTCTCCAAGTAGATTCCCTTTACTGCATCGCGCGGATGGCGTCAAGGCAATTGACGGGGGGCTGGCCAGGTGATGCCCCGTGGCTGACCGTGGATAAGGGCATGGATGCGGAGACTGCTGATCGCCTGGAGGGCGATTTGCGGCATCAGCAGCGGCGCTGGGATGCCGGCGAGCTGCCTGATGCCGCCTATGCCGCCAGCTATTTCCTGCTCTGGCAACTGCATGTTCATGGCCGTTCGTTCGCTTTCCGCACCACCCGGCATGTCGTCGGGCCTGATCCGCTTGCCTGGCGGGAAACCTTGCTGTTCCAGGCCGGTGCCGAGCTGCGGGAGGCGCTGGCGCTTTGGCTGGCGCACTACCGTTTCCTGCATGTCTCACCCCCGGTGTCTGGCGCGCTGCGGGGCTGGCTGCTGGATGCGTGGCCGCTGCGCCTGATGCTGCGCATCCCGTCCCCGGGTGAAGTTCTGGCCATGCAGGCCGGCGGCGAGCGTCCCGTGACCCTGATCCCTTTGCCTCGTGCCCGCCAGCCCGTGCTCGGCAAGGCCAACGGCTTTGCGTTTCTGGTTCACGATCTGGAGCATGCCTGGAAGTTTTGCGGCGAGGCGCGGAGCTTCCGCTTGCAGCGGCTCTTTTTCGGTCTTCTGCAGCAGGCGCATGCCGGTGGCTGTTTCGCCCCGTTCCTGGACGATCCCGCCTTTGCCGACCGCTTCGACTATCTGATCAGCGACATGAATACCCATCCGGTACATGGCCTGCGCTATCTGCATGCCGTGCTGATCGAGCATTGGCTGCGACAGGAGGGCAAGGGACCGGCGGAGAGTCTGTCGGTGTGCTCCCGCCGCCAGTTGCATGCGTTCTTCGCGATGCTGGCGGGAATGTGGCGTTTTCCCGCGTTGCCGGCGAGGGCCCTGCGCCATCTGGCTGAAAGCCGCTTCACGGCGGCGGATGCCGTCGCCCTGGAGGTCGGATTGCTGGCACTGGCGGAGGCGGGCGTCAGCCCGTGCCCCGCCGGAGTGGGGTAGGTGGCGCGGCCGGTTGCCGTCGCTGTGCCATCATGTGGTCAGCCGCAGGGCTGCCGAACGCACGGTTTTGGCCCCTCACCCGGCAGGCGGTGCCAGCCAGCGCATCGTCAGCCAGATCAGGTTGCCGATGGCGAGGCCGGCAATCCCGAGGAAGGTCAGCTGCATGCCGAGCACACGCTGCCGGAGGTGTGCGCCATCGCTCAGGAATGCCCGCGCATGGTAGATGCGGCCGGTGACGACCAGGGCCGAGAAACCGGCCAGGAGCCACCCGGACAGGCCGTTCAGCTCCCCGAGCAGCAGCAGGATCAGGCTGATCGGCACGTATTCGGCGAAGTTGCCATGGGCGCGGATCGCCCGCGTCAGGGCGTCGTGCCCACCGTCGCCGATCGGCACGCGATGGCGACGGCGCAGGTGGATGACCCGCCAGGCCAGGCCGACATAGGCAAGGCCCAGCAGGGTGGCGGTGAGCGTCGTGACAGGTAGCAGGTTCATGCCATGTTTTCCGATAATCGCCGATCGTTCGGCGGCCTTAGCTTAACCAGGGAGGTTCGCTTTCACCATGCCGGCCGTGACGCCGCTGATCTTTGGCGTGGTCTACCTGGGGCTGTTTATGGGGGGCCTGCCGGGGTTGCGGCTGGATCGGACCGGGGTTGCCCTGCTCGGCGCCATCGCCTTGCTGGCCAGCGGGAGCATGAGCCTGGCGGCGGCGGTAGGCGCTGTGCATGTCCCCACCCTGAGTCTCCTGTTCGCCTTCATGATCGTGTCGGCCCAGCTGCGTCTGGGCGGATTCTATGTGCGGGTCGCGGATGTTGTCGGCGCCCTGCCGCTGCGCGCGCCCATTGTCCTGGCCCTGATGATGAGCACGGCGGCGCTGTTGTCCGCCGTGTTCAGCAACGATGTCGTTTGTCTGGCGATGGCGCCGGTGCTGGTCGACATCTGCCGGGTCCGCTCCCTGCACAGCACGCCCTTCCTGATCGGGCTTGCATGCGCCGCCAACATCGGCTCGGCGGCGACCCTGATCGGCAATCCGCAGAACATGCTGATCGGCCAGACGCTGGCCCTGTCCTTCGGCACCTATCTGCGGCAAGCCGCCGGACCGGTATTGCTTTCCCTGCTGCTCAGCTGGCTGGTGCTGCTGCTGGCCTACCGGCAGCGCTGGCATATCGCCGAGCGGCCCGCGATCGCGTATCACGCGCATCATGTTTTCAGTCGCTGGCAATCCGTCAAGGGGCTGGCGGTGGCGGGTTTCCTGTTTGCGGGTTTTCTCGCCAGCGACTGGCCTCACGGCCTGATGGCCCTGGCCGGTGCCGGCGTGCTGTTGCTGTCCCGCCGGCTTCATTCCCGCGACATGCTGGGGCAGGTCGACTGGTTGCTGCTGGTGCTCTTCACCAGTCTCTTCGTCATCAACCGGGCACTGCAGGAAACCGGTCTGCCTGCGCAGGCCGTTGCATTCCTGGTTGCGCGGGGTCTCGATCCGCACGCCGCCGGCCCCTTGATGGTGGCATCGGTACTGTTGAGCAACCTGATTTCCAACGTGCCGGCCGTGATGCTGTTGCTGCCGCTGACCGAGGGGCAGGCGGGCGGAACCCGGCTGGCGCTGTCCAGCACGCTGGCGGGCAATCTGATCCTGATGGGCAGCATCGCCAATCTCATCGTGGCCGAGGTCGCTGCCCGGCATGGCGAGCCGATCGGCTGGACCGCGCATGCCCGTATCGGCATACCCGTTACCCTGTCCAGCCTGGCTGTCATGATGTTTTTTCTGGCCTAGTCCGGTTGTGCCGGGCACGATTCCGGGCGCGTCTTGTCACACGCGCAACGATCGGTCGATCCGATCATCATGGCATCAGGGTGGTGACGATGAAGGCAACCGGTTTGATCATGTTCGGTTTACTGCTGCTGCCGCCAGGCGTGCTCACGGGGCATGCGCCCCTGTTCGTCGCCGGGGCGGTTTCCCTGCTGGTCGGCACGCTCAGGCTGCTGAAGGAAATGCGGGTGCACGCCAACGACGCCGATTGGTGAGGGGATTGCGGCGGTTCTGTCTATAGGCTTGCCGGGGCTGTAAGTAGGTGATTTGCCGCGAATTTCAGGGGCATTTGCCGCAATTCCCCTGCGACAAAATACCGCATTGAGCCGGATATTCGCGGTTATTAATATGGTTCCACTCGCTGAGCTTTTCGGGTTTCATCAGACCCCACGCTGAAACGAGTGCGCAACTAACCTCTCTTTTGTCGAGGTGCCGCCAGGCACCTCTTTTTTTGCCTGTCGTTCACCGGTCGCAACCGGAAGCGGAATCCGTTCCGCCACCCCGGTGCCAGCCGGCGGGGCGAACCGTCGCCTGCACGACGCGAGCGGGTGTCCGCTTTCTTGGCGAATCAAACCTCTGATGCAGCCGCGAGCCGCCGGCGCCGCTCTGCGCCCTGGTCTTAGCTGGTCAGGAAGATCGCGGGGTACTCCCCGCATCGCTGTACGCGGGGTGAGAAACCGGGCGCGCCCCCACCCGACGGTTGCCGAGCGGATATCGTCGGGTACCTGGGTGCCGGCGATGCCATGCCGGGGGTGGATGCCGCGCTGGCCCGCTGTCAGTGACGGGCGCCGGGCTCGATCGAAAAGCGGGCGGTTTTGCTGCGCAGCAACTGGATGAGTTCGTCGGCGTCGCATCCCAGAATGCAGGCCAGGTTGTCAAAGCTCCAGGTAGGTTGACCGTCCTTGGTGACGGTATCTGCCGGAGGGAGGTGTCCGGAGCTGATGAGCCCGTAGATGGATTGCAGCTTTTCCGCCATGGGGCTGGCATCGTTCAAGGCGGGGGGAACAAAGGCGGTTTTTTTCACGGAAGCCTTGGCTTTACTCATGGATGCACTCTCGATCTCTGGCGAAATAAACACAGGTCCGAATGTTGGGCAAGGCTAGCCCGATTTCAATCCTGACCGATGATTTTGTTGCCCATGGCCGTTGATTTTGCCATTTATCGGCCGTCGGCCCGGGTTGTCGCCCGGGGGGATACGGCAGGACCGGGTTTCGGTCGCTGGGCCGCCATCCCCCCGGTGGCGCCTACATCGGCGACAGGGACGGGCCGGCTGGCGTCGTGGCAGGGCGCCTGCTGGCGGGCAAGCGGCCCGGCATCGTCTCCCGCAGGGTTTTCAGGCGTCGCTCGAGTTCCACGATGCCGTCTTCCAGGGACGCGGTCATGACCACCACATTGCCCATCGACAGGATGATGCGTTGCAGTTCCGGGATGCGGGTTCCGCTGGTGGAGACAATGTAGACCGGTTGCACGTACAGGACCGAGCGCCCCACCGGAAGGACGATGATGCGCCCGCGCAGCACCCGCGAGCCGCGCTGGTCCCACAGCGTCAGCTGGCGCGCGATCTCCGGATCCTGGTCGATCAGGGCGCTGACCTGTGCCGGGCCTTCGACCTGGGATTCGCGGCTGAAGCGGTACATGATGATCTGCTTGCCGTTGCCCGGGGATGTCATGGCCGTCTGGGCGCCGCCCTTGAAGGTGCCCGCCACCGCCAGTACGCTGAGGTTGCTGCGACCGATCGGGGTCATGGGGTTGATCAGGACGAAGTTGTGCTGATCGCTCTGGAAGCCTTCCAGCGCGGTGGTCAGGAAATAGGGTTTGACCGCCGCATCGTTGACACGGGCAAACTCCCAGGTTTCGGCCTGCTCGTAGAACAGCTCGGGTTCGGTCTGGTGATAGCGGGCATAGATCCTCATCTGGTTCCCGAACAGATCCTTGGGATAGCGCAGGTGTTCCTTGAGCATCGGCGGCATGGTGCTGATGTCCTTGAACAGTCCGGGGTAGGCGTTGCGGTAGCCCTGGATGATGGGGTCGCTGTAATCGTTGATGTAATAGTCGACCCGCCCGTCGAAGGCATCCACCACCACCTTGACCGAGTTGCGTATGTAATTGAACTGCCGCTCTTCGTCATCGCGGTTGAAGCGGTAGGTACTGCGCTTCGAAACCGGATACCAGTCGGAGGTGGTGTAGGCGTCGATGACCCAGAAGATACGTTTGGGGGTGATGACGATGTAGGGGTCGTGGTCCAGGCTGAGGAAAGGCGTCAGGGTGCGAACCCGTTCGATGATGTTCCGGTGGAACAGTGCCTTGCTCTTGCTGGAGATGTTGACCGAGAAAAACAGCCGTTCATCGCGGAAATAAATGGCGAACAGGAGTTTCCGGAACAGCGTGGAAATCGGTACCCCGCCCGAACCCGTGTAGTTGAAGCTGGATTCCTCGTCCGCGCTGGGTATGCCGACCAGTTCCAGGCTGTTCGGCACGATCGCATAGGTCAGGTCTTCCTCGCCATAGTAGATATCCGGTCTGTCCACCACCTCGAAGTTGTTGTCCGTCCGCATGGTCAGATCCTGCAGATACCAGTGCATCGGCGTCTGGCCATCCTGGGCCGCGGGCGTGACCACTGCGCCATAGCCATGGGTATAGCGGAGGTGGGTGTTCTCCCAGTTCTGCGCCTCCGGTGGCAGCAGGCTGATGTTGTTTTCCCGGGCGGCCAGGTTCACTTGCTCCAGCCGGCCGTTGACCATGTAGCGATCGGTATCGACATTGCTGAAGTGATAGTAGGGACGGATGCCCTGAAGCTGTTGGTAGACGTCGTCCAGGAATTCCGGATCCCAGACCGGGATGTTGTACAGGTGTGAGCGCAGTTCCGGGTCCAGCACGTCCTCGTCGGGCAGGCCGGGGGTGATGTCGATGTTGGTGATGTTGTTGAGGTCGTAGGCGGTCAGGGTGGCATCGATGTTGTTCTTCATCGATTGCCGTTCGGTCTTCACCGGATTGGGCTTGACGATGAAGCGATCGATGGCCCGGGGAATGGCGTCGATATGCCGGATGCCCACGGAACCCAGGAAGGTCAGGCCCAGCACGAGTGTGGCGAGCTGGCCGCGCTGGCGATGCACCAGCAGCAGCGTGGAGAAGGCGAGACCGACCAGGCTCACCACCGACAGCCAGATGATCGGCAGGGTATAGCGGATGTCGACGAACCCGGGACCAAAGAACTGTGGTTCATGCGCCTCGGTGTAGAGCAGCTGGTAGCGCTCCAGTATGAAGCCCCAGGCCACGATGAAAGCCGTCAGGAGCCCCAGTCCGGACAGGTGAACCCTGGCGCCCGGTGCCCATTCCTTGCTGCCGCCCGCCATGATGCGGTGCTCCAGATAGTAGAGCAGAGTGATCGCGCCGGTCAGGATCGAGAAGGCGATCAGCATCTCCCGCTGTATCAGCTGGAAGACCGGAAACGAGAACATGAAGAAGCTGACGTCCTGGCCGAAGACGAAGTCCTTGACCCCGGATTTGGGGCCGAACACGAACAGCAGGGCGGCATGCCAGTCCTGGTAGAACGGAATGGCGATGCCGACCGCGAGCACCAGCGACAGCGGCAGGTAGACCCGCATCGAGCCGGTCTGGAACAGTTCCAGGAACCGCTGCCGGCGGGTGGATTCGGCGCGTCCGAGGCGTTCCAGCTGCTCGGTGTCGACGCCGAGATAACGCGAGGCCGCCCAGAAGTTCAGGAAGAAAACCAGGAGGAAGAACAGCGTGACCGCACCGAACAGGATGTAGCGGTACAGCAGCTTCAGCCAGAAAAACTCGCCGAGCCCCAGTTCGAGGTGCCACCAGCAGTCGACGATGAGGTCGGTAAAAGCGAGGCCGACCCCCAGCAGCAGGGCCGCCAGCCCCAGCAGCGTCAGGGCCAGTATGATCAGGATGCGTTTCCAGTTCGCCATCGCGGAGAGCCTCTGAAGGAAAGGTCGTTCGTTGTGCCGGGGATCGGGCCGGGACCGAAATCGCGGTGGTCTCGGTCCATGGGTGAATGAGCCAATTGTAAGGGATAAGCGGGTACCCGGCAGCCGCAACCGGGGGTGTGGCCGCCTTTATCCGGCAGGGATACACCATTCCCGCCCGATCACATGCTTTTCATGATGCAACTGCTATAGTTGGAACCGGATTCACGCAGGAGATATTCATGGCCACGATGACCCCGACCGATGCCAACGCCGTCGAAGCCGCCATCCGCCGCCATGACGCCATGCCGCCCGAGCTGCTGCAGATACTGCGCGAGGTACAGGCTAGCCAGCGGCATGTTTCCCGCGCCGCCATGCGCCTCATCGCCGACCGGCTCGCGCTGCCCCTGACCCAGGTGCAGGCGGTCACCGAGTTTTATAGTTTCCTCTCCACCGAGCCGGTCGGCCGCTACGATATCCGGCTTAGCGATTCCATCACCGATCACATGCTCGGCAGCCGCCAGCTGGGTGAATATGCCTCCCAGCGGCTGGCGGTCGAATTTGGCAAGACCCGTGCCGATGGCGTGGTGAGCCTTGCCTATACCGCCTGCACCGGCATGTGCGACCAGGGGCCTGCCGCGCTGGTGAACGGCCTGGCCCTGACGCGTCTGGACCGGGTGCGCCTGGACCGGCTTGCCGAGCTGGTGAACGATGGCGTGCCGTTGTCCGCCTGGCCGGCGGACTGGTTTGCCGTGGCCGACAACATATACCGGCGCGACCTGCTGCTGGATGGCCCGCTGGTGGCAGGCGCGGCGATCCGCGAAACCCTGGCGCGCGGTCGCGAGGCCATCTTCGAGGAACTGGATCGATCCGGTCTGCGTGGCCGCGGCGGCGCGGGCTTCAAGACCGCCTGGAAATGGCGCCTCTGCTATGAGGGGCCGGAAGAGGATCCGGTCTGCCCCATCGACAAGGGCACGCAGCAGCGCTATGTCGTCTGCAATGCCGACGAGGGCGAGCCTGGTACCTTCAAGGACCGGGTGTTGCTCAACCGCCATGCCCATGACGTGTTCGAGGGCATGACGGTCGCGGCGGCGCTGACCGGAGCCAGCCAGGGTTTCCTGTATCTGCGCGGCGAATACCTGCATCTGCACCAGCCCCTGTTGCAGGTACTGGAGGAACGGCGCCGGCAGGGGCTGCTGGGGCAGGCCATCCTCGGGCAGACAGGCTTCGATTTCGATATCCGCATCCACCTCGGCGCGGGCGCCTATATCTGTGGCGAGGAATCCGCCCTCATCGAGTCGCTGGAGGGCAAGCGCGGCAATCCCCGCAATCGCCCGCCATATCCCGTTACGCACGGGTATCTCGGCCAGCCGACCATCGTCAACAATGTCGAGACCTTCGTGGCCGCCGCGCATATCGCGCGCCAGGGCGGCGAGTGGTTCGCGAACGCCGGCACCGACAAGTCCAGGGGCACCAAGATCCTCAGCGTTTCCGGCGATTGCGCCCGTCCGGGCATCTATGAATATCCCTTCGGCACGACGATCCGGCAGGTACTGGACGACTGCGGCGGCGGCCATGCCTTTGGCGTGCAGGTCGGCGGGCCTTCCGGCACCTTCGTCGCCATGACGGAATTCGACCGCCGGCTGGCGTTCGAGGACCTCGCGACCGGCGGTTCCTTCATCGTCTTCGATGCCACGCGCGACGTGCTCGACATTGCCCGCAACTTCACGCACTTCTTCGCCCACGAGAGCTGCGGTTTCTGCACACCCTGCCGGGTCGGCACCTCTCTGCTCAGGGATCTGCTGGACAAGATCTGCGCCGGGCACGGCACGCCCTACGACCTGGTCGAACTCACGCGCATGGCCAAGCTGGTGCGCAGCACCAGCCATTGCGGGCTGGGGCAGACGGCAGCCAATCCCATTCTCAGCACGCTGGAGCGTTATCCGGATCTGTACGAACGTCGTCTCAAGGCCATCAGCTTCGAGCCAGGCTTCGACCTCGACGGCGCCCTCTCGACCGCGCGCCGGCTGACCGGTCGCGACGACGCGCATGCCCACCTCGAACAAGTCGGATAACCGCAAACCGGATCAGGTGTTCTCATGAAGCCCAAGACGATCAACATCGACGGACAGGACATTCCCTTCACGCCGGGGCAGACTATCATGGAGGCTGCCACCGCGGCCGATATCTACATCCCGCACCTCTGCCACAACCCGGATTTCAAGCCGCATGGCAGTTGCAAGCTCTGCACGGTGCAGGTCAATGGCCGCAGCTGTTCGGCCTGTACCATGCCGGCTGCCGAGGGACAGCAGATACTCAGCAACACCCGCGAATTGAACGATGCGCGGCGCAGCCTTACCCAGATGCTGTTCGTCGAGGGCAACCATTTCTGCCCGGGCTGCGAGAAATCCGGGGACTGCCAGTTGCAGGCGGTCGGCTACTACGTCGGCATGCTGGGCACCCATTTCCCGCATTTCTTTCCCAGCCGCAACGTCGATGCCTCGCATCCCGACGTCATGCTCGATCTCGACCGCTGCATTCTCTGTGAGCTCTGCGTCCGGGCCAGCCGTGACGTCGACGGCAAGCAAGTGTTCGGGATTGCCGGACGTGGCATGCAGAGCCACCTGGTGGTGAATGCCGACAGCGGTCGGCTGGCCGATACCGCCATCGCCGCCACCGACAAGGCCGCCCATGTCTGTCCAGTTGGCGCGATCCTGGTCAAGCGCACCGCCTGGCGGCACCCTATCGGCGAGCGCCTGTACGACCGCGAGAGCATCGCCGAGGTGGCCCTGGAACAGGATCAGGCCGAGGCGGGAGGCCGCCATGGCTGAGAAACTGAAGGTTGCCACGACCTCGCTGGCGGGCTGCTTCGGCTGCCACATGTCATTCCTCGACATCGACGAGCGTCTGCTCGCCCTGTGCGAGGTTGCCGCGTTCGATCGCAGCCCGCTGACCGACATCAAGCAGTGCAGCGAACAGGTCGACATCGGCCTGGTCGAGGGCGGGCTGTGCAACGCCGAGAACGTCCATACCCTGCGCGAGTTCCGCAACCACTGCAAGATTCTGGTCGCGGTCGGTGCCTGCGCCATCAATGGGGGCATCCCCGCGATGCGCAATCACATCCCGCTGGAAGAGTGCCTGGAGGAAGCCTATCTCGATGCCGTCGGCGTGGTGAATCCGCAGATTCCCAGCGACCCGGAGCTGCCGCTGCTGCTCAACAAGGTTCATCCCATCCATGAGGTCGTGAAGGTCGATTACGTCCTGCCCGGTTGCCCCCCGTCGGCCGACGTGTTCTGGAAGTTTCTGACCGACCTCGCGGCTGGCCGCGAACCGCAGCTGCCGACCGAGCTGGTGCATTACGACTGATGTGGCGCGTCCGACCCGGGTTTGCCCGGGTCGGCCAACCAATCGCTCAGTCATCGACGAACGGCGCGCGCCGCATCACCATCCGCCACGGCAGGGCTGGTGCCGCGCACTGCCCTGGACAGGGCGCATTCTTGCTGTCTGGCGCCCTGGCTCGGCTTGAGTCGCAGCCGGTTCGCTTTGGTCGGCCTTTGCTTTGCACCCCGATCACCGGAACGGCAAGGGCGCCCGGGCGCCGTACCGGGTAGCGTTGGCGACTTGCCTCGAGGTTTCTGTATTGGTCATATTTGACAGGTGGCAAAACATTTGCCATGCATGAACTATCGGTTACCGGATTTCCCTGGGCCGATAGCCTCCTGATTCTCAGGCCATGCCAGCGAGGTGACGCCATGAAAAAGCTGATCGGATGGGTTTTGTTACCCCTGTCAATATTGTGTTCGGACGCCTTCGCCCTGACCCTCAATACCGGGCCGGTCGCCACAGCGACAACCGAAGGCATAAACCGGGTGATCTGGTGCGTCGCGGAAAATCTGACGACGAAGTCGCAGGAAGTTGTGGCCGAATTGCTCAACGGGAAAGGCGAGGTGTCCTACAAGAATACCAAGACGCTGGAGCCGGGCGTGACGGACTGGATTGCCGGATGGAATGCTTCCTCGGGCGGTGGCCTGACACATTGCCGCTTCGCGCTGAAGACAAACAAGGTCAGGGCCTACCTGCAGGTACAGGAAAATTACGTTACCACCGTTACTCAGGAAGCCCGCTAGGCTCAATGTCCGACTCCAGCCATTTGGCCGCTGGACCCCGAACCCTGAACCCGCTGCCTCCCGTACTGGCGGGTTCTTTGCGGGATTGCCCCGATCCTCCGGAGATTTCCGGGTGATGGGGGTACCTCAACTTGACAGGCCCTTGCCGGGACAATGCCGAGACTGTGCTGAACGAGAGACATGAAGCATGAGCTGATGCTGGGCATCGATCTGGGTGGCACCAAGATCGAGCTGATCGCGCTGGATGGTGCGGGCCGCGAGGTCTGGCGCCGGCGCGAGCCGACGCCCCAGGGCGATTACCGGGGAACCCTGACCGTGATTCAGGGGCTGGTGCGGCAGGCCGAGCATGTCCTGGGGGCTCGCGGCAGCGTTGGCATCGGTACCCCCGGTGCCGTCTCGCGGGCAACCGGGCGGCTGAAAAATTCCAATTCAGTCTGCCTGAACGATCAGCCGCTGCGGGAGGATCTCGAAAGCGTGCTGGCGCGGCCGGTCCGCATCGCCAACGATGCCGACTGTTTCGCCCTCTCGGAGGCCCGCGATGGTGCGGCAGCGGGTTTGCCCGTGGTATTCGGCGTGATTCTCGGCACCGGGGTCGGTGGCGGCATCGTGGTGCGCGGCCAGCTTCTGCAGGGTCCCAATGCCATCGCCGGGGAATGGGGGCACAACCCCCTGCCGTGGCCCGATCGGGGGGAATGGCCGGGTCCTGACTGCTACTGTGGCCGGCGGGGCTGCATCGAAACCTTTCTCTCGGGGCCGGGGTTTGCGCTCGACTTCGCGCGGGTCAGCGGCCGTTCCTTGGCGGGGCCGCAGATCCTGGCGGGCGCCGAGGCCGGCGATGCCGATTGCGAGGCAGCCTTCCAGCGGTATGAAGAGCGTCTGGCGCGCGCCCTGGCGCATGTCATCAACCTGCTCGATCCCGACGCCATCGTGCTGGGAGGCGGTCTCTCGAACTGTGGGCGCCTGTATACCCGTATCCCCACGCGCTGGACGCGCCATGTCTTTTCCGATCGCGTCGACACCCGGCTTTTGCCGCCCCGCTATGGCGACTCCAGCGGTGTCCGGGGCGCGGCCTGGCTGTGGGGCGACTGAGCATGGGGGATGGTCCCGTCCGTTGCCGTGCCGCCGCCCGGGCCCGCCATGGCGCATAAGCCGGTGCCCGGGCGCTGGGGAACCCTCCGCCTCGAGGCCGATACCGTCAACAATATCGTCCAGACCATTGCCCTGATCGGCGCGGGCATCTGGGCGGTCTACACCTTCGTCTACCAGTCGGAGATCGCACCCGGCCTGGCGCCGCCGACGGTATCGCTGACCAGCACCCTCGAGAAGGTGGGGCGTCACGGCGACATGACCGCCATCCGGGCGACGCTGACGCGCGCCAATGCCGGGCAGAATAGCGTCCGGGTGTTGGCCCTGACCTACAACGCCATCGGCATCCGGGAAAACTTTCTCGCCGGCGAGACGATCAATCCGGCCTTTGCCGAGATCGATCCCGCCGCGACCTCGGTGAGCGCGGCCAAATATTATGCGGAGCCAGCCCGGCAGGAGGCGATCCTGAGGCATGCGATCCTCTTTGCCGGCGCACATCCCGGAGGCTCGCCCGCGGAACTGTCGCCCGGGGAATCGGTGACTCGCGACATCGTCTTCTATGCGGATCGCAAGAAATTCGACCGCATCCGGCTTCGGGTCCAACTGCTGTTCGAGAAAGCTTCCGAGCCGGGCGTGCCTCTGGCGCTGGAGACGGATGCCCAAGGGCTGATCACCGCCGTCCCGGGTGCCTCGTGCCGCGTGGCGGGAGGCGGCTGCGCAACGCTCTACGCCTCGGACTATGTTACCGAGCTGTCTCTCTGGGATTGATCCGCCTTCACAGGAGAATCGTCATGGTGCACCCTCGCCGTCCGACCGCCCTTTCGCCATCGCAGGCGGGTGCCGTTGCCGCGCCAGCCCGGATCCAGGTTGTGCCGGTCCGCTTGCGGGCCGGCCTGTTCGGCTTGACCCTGGTGGCGGGCTGGGTGGATGCGCTGTCTTTCCTCGGGTTGGGCAAGGTCTTCACCTCGTTCATGTCCGGCAACGTGCTCTTCTGCGGGATCGCGCTCGGGCAGCGGGACTGGAGCCTGCTGGCGAATGCGCTGGTGGCCTTGCTGGCATTTGTCGGCGGGGCTGTCGCGGGAGCCGAGCTGGTCCGGCGCCACCCACCCGGGACGCGGCGGCTGAGCCGGCCCCTGCTGCTGGCCGAGGCGTTCGTCCTGCTGGTGTTCGCCCTGGCCTGGATGGCGCGGGGCGGGCCGGGTGAGTGGCCCGGCGGCGAAACCGGCCTGCTGATGCTGGCGGCCTTCGGCATGGGCATGCAGGCGCTGGCTGTCATCGTCCTGGGCATTCCCGGCGTCGCGACCAACGCCCTGACCGGAACCGTGACGTTCATTGCCCACAGCCTGCACCGGCGGCTGCGCGGCGAGCCGGAACCCGCCGCGGTCGGCAGCCGTTACCTGCTTCTGCTTTGCCTGGCCTACCTGGTCAGCGCCGCGATGGTCGCGCTGACCGCCCGCTTCCGGAGCATCGCACTGGTGCCTTTCACCCTGCTGCTGTGGGTCGCTCTGCTGACCGGTGGCAGCGCGCGTTGAGATGTTCGCCCGGCTGCCGGGCGTGTTGTCTTGGCTTGCGGCTCAGGGAGTGCTGCCATTGACGATCTGGCCGATGGCAACGTCGTAGTGGACGGTCTGGCCGGGCGCCGGGGTTACCGGTCCGGTCAGGCCCTCCAGATCGCCGGGCGAGGGGACCGGGCGGCCGGACTTGGAGATGCGGGCGCCGATCACCAGTCGCTCGAAGGCCGACAGGTTCATGCCCGGCATCATGGCCTGGGAGTCGTCCAGCACCACGTCCAGTGGCAGATCGCGGACCTGCTTGCGCACCACCGCCAGCGGCATGGGCGGGCCTTCCGCCGCCCTGGCGAAGACGAAGACCGTGTCGTCGGGGTTGGCCCTGGATTTCAGGGCGTCGGCCAGCGTCACCCGTACGCTCAGGCGCTTGCGGGGCGCCGTGGCGGCAGGTTCGCTGGCGGCGGGCGGCATCGCGTCGGCCGGCGCGGCGGAACCTGCCTGCTCGATGAAGGCGCCGATCTGCCGGGCCTCTTCGCTGTCGGCGGGGAACTGCGACCGCAACGCCTGCCAGTGCCGGACCGCCCGCGCGCCGTCGCCCTCCTCGCTGGCCACGATGCCGGCCAGCCACAGTCCTGCCTTGTGCCGGGGGTCCTGCCTGAGTATCTCGGCGACGATCTCGGCCGGTTTGCCGCGCATGGAACCCTGGTTGGCTTCCGCCAGCGCTTCGGCATAGTAGCCCTTGAGGTCGAGGTTCCGGGGCGCCAGCTTGAGGGCGAATTCGAAGGCGCGCACGGCCCGCTCCGCCTGCTGGGTGGCCTGCAGGGAGCGGCCCAGCAAGACCCAACCCTCCAGATCGTTGGGATTCTCCTGCAACCGCAGGGCCAACCCCTCGATGGCTTTCTGGGTGTCGGCCATCGGGTTGGCGGGCGGCGGCGCGGCGACCAGGTCGGGGCGTCCCAGCCACAGGTATGCGCCGATGGCCAGGATGGGCGCCAGGGTCAATGCCGCCAACAGCGGTGTTCGCCCCGCCTTTAGCGGTGCCGCTGTCCCGTCGGCGGCCGTCTCCAGGTCGCCCAGCAGGCTCCGTTCGGACTCCACGGCCAGCCGGTGGCGGGCTTCCTCCGAACTCGCGTCGCTGGCGAGTTCCTCCTGGCGCTGCTGGTGCAGGACGAGGTTGAGTCGCGCCCGGTTGAGGCTGTCCCTCCGTGTCTTGCCAAGCAGGGCGGGCACGAACAGCAAGTAACCCAAGCCCAGCAGGAGGGCGGCGGTGATCCAGAAAAGCGTCATCAGTGGTTCTCGTCCTGCGGCTTGTTCTTCAGGCGTTCCAGGCGCTCGCGCACGGCGGCGCCGACCGCGTCATCGTCGCTGGTCTCCGGCGCCGCGCGCTGTTGCCGATGCCTGTGCCAGAGGAACGCCATGCCGCCCAGCAGCATCAGCAGTGGTCCGGTCCAGAGCAGCCAGGTAACTGGCCTGACCGGCGGGCGGTAGAGCACGAAATCGCCATAGCGATCGGTCAGGAACTGGATGGCTTGCGCTTCGTCCTTGCCGCTCTGGATGATGCCGTAGACCTCGTCGCGCAGGTCCCGGGCGAGATCGGCGTCGGAATCGGCCAGCGACTGGTTCTGGCAGACCAGGCAGCGCAGTTCCCCGATCAGCCGCTCGTAGCGTGCCTGCTGCTCGGCATTGTCGAATTCGCGCACCTCCACCGCCTGTGCGCCAGCCGCCCAGGCGAGCAGCAGGCCGATCAGCAGCCGACGGGTCATGGGGCTTCACCCTGGAGCTGACGGACCAGGGGCAGGATGTCCTTCTCCAGGGCCTCGGCGGTGACCGGACCGGTGTGCTTGTGGCGAATCAGGCCGGCCTTGTCGATGACGAAGGTCTCCGGCACGCCGTAAACGCCCCAGTCGATGCCGGTCCGGCCGTCGGCGTCGAAGGCGCTGGCGGCGTAGGGATCGCCATACTGGTTCAGCCAGCTTTGTGCGGCGTCGCGTCGATCCTTGTAGTTGAGTCCGTAGATGGGCACGATGCCGCGCCGGGCCAGTTGCAGCAGCACCGGATGTTCCTGGCGGCAGGAGACGCACCACGAGGCCCAGACGTTGACCAGCGCGACCTGTCCCCTGAAGTCTGCCGGGGCCAGGGTCTTGCCGGCATCGGCGACTTGCGGCAGGCTGAAGCCGGGTGCCGGCTTGCCGATCAGGGGCGAGGGTACCTCGCGGGGGTCGAGCGTCAGGCCGACCGCCAGGAAGATGACCATGATGACGAAGACGGCCAGCGGGATCAGGAAGCGCATGGGGGTGACGGCAGGTTGGCGTGGGGTGGCAGTATCGCGTCAGGCCTTGTGAGCCGTCGCCGACAGGAGATCGGGATCCCGCACGCGCGCCAGGGCGATGCGGTAGCGGCGGTCGGCCAGCGAGCAGAAGCCGCCGGCCATCATCAACAGCCCGCCCAGCCAGATCCAGCGGATGAAGGGCTTGACATAGACCCGTACACTCCAGGCGCCACCGTCCATCGGCTCGCCCAGCGCCACGTAGAGATCGCGGGTCAGACCAGGATCGATGGCGGCCTCGGTCATGGTGTTGCGCTGCACCTTGTACACGCGCTTTTGTGGCCGCAGCTCGGCCAGCACCACGCCGTCCCTCTCCACCGTGAAGGTACCCTCCTGGGCTTGGAAGTTGGGGCCTGCGACGTCGCTGACACCCTGGAAGTGGAAGCGGTAATCGGCCAGCTGCACGCTGTCGCCCGGCGCCAGGCGCACGATTTTCTCCTCGCTGTGGCTGCTCGACAGCACGACCCCGACGAGGAAAACGGCGATGCCGGCATGGGCGAGCGTCATGCCGTAGTAACTGGTCGATTGCGCGCGCAAGCCTGCCAGCAGCGACTCCCGCAGTCGCACCCGTTGCCACAGCGACAGTCCGGCGCTGCCCACGAGCCAGAACGCCAGGCTCAGTCCCGCCAGCGTCTTGATGTCCCTGAGCGTCCAGAACAGGGCGGTCGCGACAATGCCCAGCAGCAGGCACAGCGGCGCCAGCCAGCGGACGACCCGCCACAGCCGGCTGCCGTCGGCTTCGCGCCAGCCGAACAGGGGGGCAATGCCTGCCAGCAGCACGATGGGCGTCATCAGTGGGGCGAAGATGCTGCTGAAATACGGGGGGCCGACGGATATCTTGCCCAGCTTGAGAGCATCCAGCACCAGCGGATAGAGGGTCCCGAGCAGGATGCTGGCGGCCGCTGTCACCAGCAGGACGTTGTTCAGCAACAGCAGATTTTCCCGGGAAATCAGGGTATAGCGGCCGGTATCGCGGATCGACGGTGCCCGCAGGCCATAGAGCAGCAGCGATGTCCCCACCACCAGCGCCAGGAAGATCAGGATGAACAGCCCGCGTGCCGGATCGGAGGCGAAGGCATGCACCGAGGTCAGCACGCCGGAGCGGACCAGGAAGGTGCCGAGCAGGCTGAGCGAGAAGGCGAAGATGGCCAACAGTACGGTCCAGGCCTTGAAGGCGCCGCGTTTCTCGGTTACCGCCAGCGAATGCAGCAGGGCGGTTGCCACCAGCCAGGGCATGAAGGAGGCATTCTCGACCGGATCCCAGAACCACCAGCCCCCCCAGCCCAGCTCGTAATAGGCCCACCAGGAGCCGAGCACGATGCCGAAGGTCAGGAAGATCCAGGCGACCAGCGTCCAGGGGCGCGACCAGCGCGCCCAGGCCGAATCCAGCGAGCCGCCCAGCAGCGCGGCGATGGCGAAGCTGAAGGCAACCGACAGCCCGACATACCCCATGTAGAGCATCGGCGGATGGATGGTCATGCCGAAGTCCTGCAGCAGCGGGTTGAGGTCGTTGCCGTCCGGCGGTACCGGCACCAGCCGCTCGAACGGATTGGAGGTCAGCAGGATGAACAGCAGGATGCCGACGCTGATCAGGCCCATGACGCCCAGCACCCGGGCCTGGAACTCCTCCGTCAGGCTGCGGCTGAACACCGTCACCGCGAAGGTCCAGAGGCCAAGGATCAGGGCCCACAGCAGCATGGAGCCTTCATGCGCGCCCCAGGTGGCGGATATCCGGTAATAGAGCGGCAGGTCGCTGTTGGAGTGCTCGGCGACGTACAGTACCGAGAAGTCGTTGCCGATGAAGCTGTCGACCAGGCAGGCGAAGGATACCGCCAGGAAAAGGCTCTGTGCCCGCCCGGCGGCGCGCCCGACCGCCATCCACACCGGAATGCCCTGGGCCGCGCCGGCCAGCGGGAAGGTTCCCTGCAGCAGAGCCATGAACAGCGCCAGAATCAGCGCCAGGTGCCCGAGTTCCGCGGTCATCGCTGATAATCCTTGTAGTTTGCGGGCAACTGGCCAGTCTCCTTCAGGGAGTCGGCCACTTCCGGCGGCATGTAGTTCTCGTCATGCTTGGCCAGCACCTCGCTGGCCTCGAAGACGCCCTGCTCGTTCATCCTGCCGATGGAGATGATGCCCTGGCCCTCGCGGAACAGGTCCGGGAGGATGCCGGTATAGCTCACCGGGATGGTCGCCTGGCCGTCCGTCACCGAGAAGCGCACCGCAAGGCTGTTCGGCTCGCGCTGCACGGTGCCCGGCACGACGAGACCGCCGACGCGGAAGGGGTGGCCCTTGGGGGCTTCGCCCGCCGCTACCTGGGCCGGGGTGAAGAAATAGAGGAGATTCTTCTGGAAGGCCGTCAGGGCAAAAAAGGTCGCGACGCTGACGCCGAGCAGGACCAGCCCGACCACCAGCATGCGTTTCCGGCGAGGTGTCATCCGCGTTTCTCCGTCTGGGCCAGCAGCCGTCTGATGCGTTCGATCACCGCCGCGCGCTGCCGCCACGGCAGCCACAGGTTGACCAGCAGGATCACTGCCATCAGGCCATAGGACGGCCAGACATAAAGGGCATAACCGCCCATGTTGAAAAAATCGGACCAGTTCATGGGCATTGCCTTGTGCGTGGGGGCCGGTCGATGGGGTGACGTGGCTGCGAATTCTAGCAAGCCTGTCTGTTGTTGATGCGAAACCTGCGGACCACGGGGCCGGCAGGCCTGTCCGTGGGGTCTGCGACCGGGTCAAACCGCCTGCCCACCTGCTGACCCGGCCATGTGCGACGAGTTCCCGCGCACGGGCGGAACCCGGCCCGGGCTGCGTGATTCGGGCATGTGCGGCGGATTCTCGCCGCGCAGGGTTGTGGCGGTCTTCGATATGCGCGAAGACCGCGGGCAGTGATCTGCCCGCGCCTGGCCGTCAGGGCAGGGCTGGTTGCCGGGACGCCTGCTCGACGAGAACCCCGCTGGCCGGTCGTCGCGCGCTATGGGGGGAACTGGTACTCGTTTCGGCGACCGGACAGATGCCGCCCCGGCTGGTCATTCCCCGCTGCGTGCGGCATCGGCCAGGTACAGTCCCTCCTTCAGCCCGAAGCGCGCCTCGAAGGCGGCATGGTCCAGGCTTTGCCGCAGTTCGGCCACGCCATGCAGGAACCAGTTCAGCTGGACGCGTTCGCTGGCGTCCATCGCCATACCCTTGCCATCGCAACAGGCCATCAGCGCCGCGAGGGTCAAGAGCCCCTCGTTGATCGCGTCCGATGCCGCCTCGGCAGCCCTGATCATGGCCTCCATTCCGGCCCGGTCGGTCTGGTACAGCCAGCCGAATTCGCCCGTCCTTCGGCGTTGGCAGGTATGGTGCAGGACCAGCACGGCCGGGATGCCGCCCCAGCCTGTGGTTCCTGGCAGGGCGCTGAGTTTGCCGTCGGGGTTCAGGGGGAAGTGGATATCTGACATGGTCGGAGGCCTTCGTTATATTCCGGAATCCGCCACCGGATTTTCGCGGTTTGGGTGGCGGGCTGGCACGGGTCGCGAAAACCGGACGAAGGAACCGGCCACCCGAGGGGTGCCCATGCCAGCCGCCATGGATGAAGCGACGGACAGTGTGAGCGTCTGGGATGCACGCTCATTGCGCCTTCGTTGGCAGGGTTCGCGGCCCTGCCCTGGATGCGTCCAGGGTCAATTCGATGCTAGCCCATAATTTTGTCAATTGCCAAGCGTCCACTAGCCCGCGGGGCGCCTGAAACCGGGCACGCGATTCTGGGCCTTTACCGCTGCCTGGCAGCAATGCAATCGGGTGGGCACGCTAGACTGGGCCTGACTTCATTTATCCGTTACCGGTGACAGCCATGCTTGACGGCAACCCTGCGTCCGACGATAGCCCTACGGGAGGATGGAAACTGGCTTTGTTGCTGCTGGCCGCGCCCCTGTGGCTGCCGGTTTTTCCCGTCTTTGTTTTGCTGGCCTGGTTCATCTCGCGGTTCGAGGCGTCGCCCGCGGACTGAGCGTCGTGCTGGCGGGGCTGCTGGTCCGCGCCTTCCAGCGTTTCATGTCGGCGACAAACGGAGCCAGGACAGCGTCCACATGCGGCATGACCACGAAATGGGCGACCTTCCCGAAGGCGGGATCTTCCTCCGGCGCCAGGTCGTAATCCCGCATCACGCCGGCGTCCGGCCGCTCGAAGAACACGGTGTTGGAATAGGGGTTTTTCCAGGCCCGGATACCCGTCTCGCGCAGTCGCGCCAGCAAGGTTTCCGCGCCGTCCAGCATCTCGTTCGCCTGTTGCCGGAGGGCCGAGAGGGGGGTTGCATGCAGTTTCCACCAGAACTTCAGCGGGCTGATCGCACTGCGCGAGCAGGAAATGGTCGGCACGGCATCGTTGAGGTAGGGGACATGGAAGGGATTCAGCCGCCGGAAGGTGTCCTGGGTCGTGATGAAAATGCCCATGGGCTCATCGAAGCCGAAGAACTTGTGGCCTGACACGGCGATGGAGTCAAAGCGCTGGATCTGCTGATGGACCAGTTGCCAGCCGTCACCGCTGGCATAGGGCAGGAACCCGCCGAACAGGGCGGCGTCCAGATGGATGTAATGGGGGCCCCGGTGGCGGGTGGCGAGGACGCGACGGATGGCGGCCTGATCATCGATGGCGCCCTTGAAGGTGGTGCCCATGGCGACGACGACCAGGGCGGGACGCTCCGGGTCCAGCTGCCTCTCGAAGTCCCGGATATCCATCTGCCCCATTTCCAGGGCCTTGATCAGGCGCAGTTCCAGATTCTGCACATCCGCGAGTTTCTTGATCGAATAGTGGGCTTCCTCGGAGACATACAGGATCGGTGCCTGCTGTGCCTTCGACGCCAGGGCCTTGCGGCCAAAATAGATGCCGTGGCTATTGCCATCGGTGCCGCTGGCCGTCACGAAGCCCCAGTATTTTCCTGGCTGAAAGCCATACAGCTCGGCAAAGTCGTCGATGACCTCGTTTTCGAACGCATGGGTATTGAGACTGTAAGGACTGGTCTTGCGCGGATCGCCGACATTGTTCATGACGCTGCGTTGCAGCCCGAGCCGGGTATACCAGGCGTAGAAGCCGTCGAGATCGGTTTCCTGATTGACCGGATAGCCTGCCACCTGATCCTTGTGCGACAGGATGCGTCGGGCCAGCTCATCCAGCCGTTGCTGGTCGTCCCGCGTCAATGGCCGGGCGATCGACGGCAACAGGGCGAGGCTTATCGCAAGCCAGACAAAGACGATGCAAGGAACACGGTTGAACTGGCGCATGGCAGGGTCCTCTCCGGCGGAAGCGCAAGGGCGACATTCTATGCCCGGGACAGCTCGGATGTGCCGGCAATTCTCCGATTGTCCCAGCCGCGGCCTTTCGGCGGCATATCCCTTGAACAATGATCCGCGCTTGCTATATTGGATATTCCCAAACTTCTGATCATATTCGGTAGCGCCTGCCCCGGCCTTGCTCGCGGTCAGGGGCACCGAATCCAGAAACCGAGGAGAACGTGTCATGACCCAAGAAGAGAAAAACGTCACCGCACCGGCATCCAGGACAGCCGGTTGGCCGAGTCCCTTCGACGACATGGACGAGTGGTTCGATGCCTTGCAGAGGCGCTGGCTGTCGCACAGCCTTCTCGGTCACGGATGGCCGGATATCCCCACGGCCTTCGATGGACGCATTCCCAAGGTCGATGTTATCGACCGCAACGACGAGATCTTCGTCAAGGCCGAGCTTCCCGGCGTGAAAAAGGACGACCTGGAGGTCACTCTCAGCGACAACCTCCTGACCCTGCAGGCCAGGGTCGAGCAGGAGGCGAAAACGGAGGAAGGGAAATACCACCGGCGCGAGCTGCGGCGGGGAGAGTTCCGGCGGACCCTGGCCTTGCCGGCGCCCGTCGACGAAAAGGCAGCCAAGGCGACATTCCGGAACGGGGTGCTCGAACTGCACCTGCCCAAGGTCGCGGGCTATAGCCCCAAGGCCATCAAGGTCGAGTAACCGCCCGTCGGCGGCCTGCCAGCAGGTCTTGCTTGCGGTCATGAGGCCCTGCCGGGGCAACACATCTCGAGGAGCATCCCCATGAGCCAGAATCCCTATCGGAAAGCCCCACAGGGCCATCCCATCCGCATGCTGCCGGAATGGGAGCATGATCCCTATCATGCCCGGCGCAAATGGTCCGAACCTACCCATTGCCCTGATTGCGGGGCGATTTTCCAGGATGGCCGCTGGCAGCGGGGGGCCGCGCCCGCCGCTGCCGAGGCGCATCGGTGCCCCGCCTGCCAGCGCATCCAGGCGCATGATCCCGCCGGGTATCTGCGCCTCGGCGGCGCATTCCTGGCCGGGCACCGCCAGGAGATCGAGCAGCTCGTCAGGCATTACGTCGAGCGCCAGCAGGCCGAGCATCCGCTCAAGCGCCTGATCGCCATCAACGAACAGGAGGATGGCGCCGTGGAACTGACGTTCACCGATCCCCACCTGACCCGCGGTGTGGGCGAGGCCCTGCAGAGCGCCTACGACGGCGAACTGGATTACCACTATCAGGACGGCGAATATCTGCTGCGCGTCCGCTGGTGCCGGGATGCCTGAATCCGCCAGCGGTTTTCGTCACTGCCACTCGAGGTCGACCATGAAAATTCCAACACAACTGCTCGCCCTGCTGGCCAGTCTCATGCTCGTGCTTTCCGCCGCACCAGCCACCGGCGAACCCCAGGCCGCGGGGGATGCCGATGGCGCCGGCAATCCGGGCCTGCAGGGCTGGATGGAACGGCTGATCGAGGAGGGTATCCGCGACCATCAGAGCTACGGCGATGTCCTCCTGCAGCATGCCGAGGAACTCCGGCTGACGGATGACCAGATGGGCCGGATCTACCGCCTGCATCAGGCCAACCAGCAGCGCATCCAGGGCATCAACAAGAAACTGCACGATGCGACCCGCTGGGCCCACCGCATGTTTCTGGATCCCGCCAAGGACGAGGCCGCCATACGCCAGGCTGCCCGGGCGCACACGGCTGCCTTCGACGAGTTGCTGGAGACAGCCTTGAAAACCCGGCGGGACATCAATGCCGTTCTGACCGCCGAGCAGCAGGCGCGGTTGTCATCCCTCAAGCCCACCGCAAGGTGAGGACGCCGAGTTGCTCCCGCCGGGGGCAGGCATGATGCCGCCAGGATCCGGACGATCCGCGGCAGGGCCGGCCTGTCAGCCCTTGATGCAGATCAGGGGTTCCAGCCTGGCCACCCGGCGCGCCAGTCCGGCCGCTTCCGCCGCCAGCACCACCGCGGACACATCCTTGTAGGCGCCGGGCGCTTCCTCGGCCACGCCGCGCAGCGAGGGGTTGCGGATGAGAATGCCGCGCCCGGCGAGTTCGGCGCCGATCTTGCGCCCCTGCCAGGTGCGCGTCGCCTGATGCCGGCTCATGGCGCGGCCGGCGCCGTGGCAGGCGGAGGCGAAAGCCGGATTCTCGGTCTCCGGCAGCCCCGCCAGTACATAGGAGGCCGTGCCCATGGAACCGCCGATGAGCACCGGCTGGCCGGTCGGCCGCAGGGCTTCCGGCAGCTCGGGATGGCCCGGCCCGAAGGCTCGCGTTGCGCCCTTGCGATGCACATACAGCCGCCGCGCTTCCCCGTCTATCCGGTGCTGCTCGACCTTGCAGGTGTTGTGCGAGACATCGTAGAGCAGCTCCAGCCGCGCCATGGGCAGCAACTCCGCGAAGATGTCCCGCACCAGGTGCGTCAGGATCTGCCGGTTAGCCAGGGCGCAGTTGATGGCGGCCCGCATGGCGCCGAGGTATTGCTGCCCCAGGCTGGAGTGGATGGGCGCGCACGCCAGTTCGCGATCGGGCAGCCGGATGCCGTGCCGGCCGGCGGCGACGGCCATGGACTTGAGGTAGTCGGTGCCGATCTGGTGGCCGAGCCCGCGCGAGCCGCAGTGGATCATGACCACGATGTCGCCCGTTCGCAGGCCGAAGCCGTCGGCGCTGGGAGCATGATGGACCGCCGCCACCACCTGGACTTCGAGATAGTGATTGCCGCTGCCCAGCGTGCCCATTTCGTCGCGCTGCCTGAGCTTGGCCTGCTCGGACACGAAGGCCGGTTCCGCGCCGGCCATCTGGCCACGCTCCTCGATGCGCTCCAGGTCCGCCGCGCTTCCCCAGCCCTGCGCCACCGCCCGTCAGCATTCGTTCCATCTCCCGGCCGGCGAGCCGGGTGGCGCCCGTCGAGCCGAGACCGGCGGGAATGTGCCGGAACAGCCGGTCGGCCAGAGCTTCCCGCAATGGTTCGAGCTCCGTCCGGGTCAGGCCGGTTCGCAGGCAGCGCACCCCGCAGGAGATGTCGAAACCGACGCCGCCGGCCGAGACCACCCCGCCATCCTCGGCGGCGAAGGCCGCCACGCCGCCGATGGGGAAGCCATAGCCCCAGTGTGCGTCCGGCATGGCGCAGGCGGCCCGGACGATGCCCGGCAGGGTGGCGGCGTTGGCGATCTGCTGGTAGACCGTTTCGTCCATCGCACGGATGAGCGCCTCGCTGGCATAGATCAGTGCCGGTACGCGCATGGCCCCCTGGCGGGGAATCTCCCATGCATGTGCGGTGCGCTGGATGAACCGTCCGGTATCCATAGGCGACTCCTCCCGGTTGGGCATCAGACGTCGACTACGGTTTGTGCCAGCCAGCGGCCCTGTTCGCAGGCGACCCGCAATGCCGTGTAGGTGGCGCCCTTGACCTCGACCGCCGGGCAGTGCCGCTCCCGGTCCAGCGGCTCGCCCCAGGCCGTGGCGTTCAGATACCCTGCCCCGAGTTCGACCGAGAAACGGCCGAACAGCAGATGGTGGGTGTCCATTTCCAGGATCAGGCGGTTCAGCCAGTCGACCAGCAGCAGCTCGTCGTCCGGCGCCTCGCAGCGCACCGGCACGGCTTGCCGTGCCCGGACACGGGCCGGATCGGTGATGACCGCCGTCAACGCCGTGGCGGCCTGCTCGAAGGCCTCGGCCTTGCTGGCACCGTAGCCGCGAACGCCAACGTCGGCCGCATGGGGAAAGAGCTCCCAGGTTTCTGGCATGGGGCATCGGGCTCGTTTGTGGCGGCTGCCGGCAAGCCGCGCTGGAAGTTGTCTCCGGCCTGGACGAATATGAACTAAAGATAGTCCGCCGCGACGCGATTTTCCTCATCTCCGGAGACATCTCCGGAACCGCGCCGCCCGGCAGAATTTCGCACACAGGAGACCCGCCATGGATATTCCCGCTACCGCACACACCCGCACCCTGGCATTTGTCGGCCAGAACGGGGCCGGCAAGACCAGCCTGGTCGAGGCCCTCCTGCATCACACCGGGATGATCAACACCCCGGGCGATCTTGCCAGGGGTACGACCGTTTGCGATTACGATCCGCTGGAAAAGACCCATCAGCACTCCGTGAAACTGGCGGTTACCCATTTCCGGCATCAGGATGCCCTGGTGCACCTGCTCGATACGCCGGGTCTGCCGGATTTCATGGGGCAGGCGCTCTGTGCCCTGGATGCCGTCGACACCGTTGCGGTGGTCATCAACGCCCAGAACGGCATCGAAATCACCGCCCGGCGCATGATGCAGTGGGCGGAGACCAGGCAGCTCTGCCGCCTCATTGTCGTCAACAAGATGGAGGGCGAGCTCCAGACATTGCCACAGCTGCTGGAGGAGCTCCGCGCCGCCTTCGGCAAGGAATGCTTGCCCGTCACCCTGCCGGCCGAGCGTGGTGCGCGGGTGGTCGATTGCTTCTTCAACGCCGAGGGGCAGGCCGATTTCGGGTCCGTGGCCGAGGCGCATCGGGCCCTGGTGGACCAGGTCGTCGAGGTTGACGAGGGCCTGATGACCCGCTACCTGGAACAGGGCGAGGTGGCCCCCGAGGCACTGCATGCACCCTTCGAGGCGGCGCTGCGCGCGGGTCACATCATTCCCGTCTGCTTCGTCTCCGCGCGTACCGGTGCGGGTGTCGCCGAACTGGCCGACAACATCGTGCGCTGGCTGCCCAGCCCTGCCGAGAGCAACCCGCCGCTGTTCGAGCGCTGGCCGTCGAACGCCGAACGGCGCGATGCCGTCCCCTTCGCAGCCAGCCCCGATGCCGAGCGCCATGTGCTGGCACATGTCTTCAAGGTCGAGATGGATCCCTATGTCGGCAAGATCGCCGTGTTTCGGGTCCATCAGGGTACCCTGGTGCCCAACGCCGCGTTGTACGTCGGCGAATCGCGCAAGCCGGTGCGCGTCGGACAGCTGTTTCTGCTTCAGGGCAAGCAGCACATCCCGATCGAGCGCGCGGTGCCGGGCACGATCTGCGCGCTGGCCAAGCTGGAAGACGTGCATTTCGATTCGGTCCTGCACGATGCGCCCGAGGACGATCACATCCATCTGCGCCCGCTGGAGTTTCCACCGGCGGTCTTCGGCCTGAGCATCCGGCCCCGGCGGCGGGGCGACGAGCACAAGCTGTCGGAAGTGCTGCACCGGCTGGAGGAGGAGGACCCCAGCCTGAAGGTGGCCTATGACGCTTCCACCCATGAGGAGGTCATGCAGGGCCTCGGCGAAATCCATCTCGCCAGCGTGCTGGAGAAGATGCGCCAGCAATACCGGCTGGAGGTGGAGACCCACGTTCCCCAGGTGCCCTACCGGGAAACTGTCACCCTGCCGGCCGAGGGGCATTGCCGCCACCGGAAGCAGACCGGTGGCGCGGGCCAGTTCGGCGAGGTGTTCCTACGCATCGAACCGCTGCCGCGGGGGGCGGGCTTCGAATTCGTCGACGAGGTCAAGGGCGGCGCGATTCCCGCCTCCCTGATCCCGGCGGTGGAAAAGGGGGTGCGGCAGGTGCTGGCGAGCGGGGCCAGCGCCGGTTTTCCGCTGCAGGACGTGCGTGTCATCGTTCACGACGGCAAGACCCATCCGGTCGACAGCAAGGAAATCGCCTTCGTCACCGCCGGCAGGAAGGCCTTCCTCGACGCGATCGCCCGGGCATCGCCCATCGTGCTGGAGCCGATTGTCGGTATCGCGCTGGCCATTCCCGAAACCGCCATCGGTGACGTCAGCGGCGAACTGGCGGCGCGCCGGGGGCAGATCACCGGTCAGTCCAGCGCCCGTGCCGGCATGGCGCAGCTCTCGGCAAGGGCGCCGCTGGCGGAACTGCTGGATTTCCCGTCGCGGCTGAAGTCCCTGACGGCGGGCCAGGGTTCCTACACCCTGACTTTCAGTCATCACGATGTCGTGCCGCCGGCGGTGCAGCGCAAGCTTACGGAAGCCTACCGGCCCCGCGAGGAGGATTGAGTCAGCCCTGCCGCAAGCCGGCGACACCCGCGGGTGACCGTACTACAATCGGCTGGCCCGACCGATGTCAGGCGCCGGCCAGTGTGGCGCCGAACCCGTGGCACGGCCGGTTGGCCCATTCACACCCGAGGATCACGAACATGAAGAAACTCGCCTTTCTGGCGGCCGGGGCACTTGCCCTGGCCGCTTGCCAGACCCTGCCGCTGCAGAACATCGAGGGCGCACCGGTACACATGGCCAAGAAGCACTACGGTCTTGGCGACGTCGAGAAGGCCATCGTCCGCGCCGGCACCAACCTTGGCTGGCAGATGCGGACCGTGAAGCCCGGCCAGGTCAACGGCAAGCTCTATCAGGACGACATGGTGGCCGAGGTCTCGATCGACTTCAGTCCCTCGCTCTACAGCATCAAGTACCTGAACAGCGCCAACCTGGACTATTCCGCCAAGGCTGGCAAGCCCGTCATGATCTACAAGGACTACAACGCCTGGATCCAGACCCTGGACAAGGAGATCCGCCGCCAGATGCTGGCGCAGCCCTGAGGAAAGCGGGCAGCCGGCGTGCCCGCCGCCAGCGGCGCAGCATGGTCGAGCATCGCTGCGCCCCGGGGGCGCGCAACCACCGCTCCGAGCCGGACGGAGACGCCGGCAGGCTGGCCGTCATGGCGGCGGAGCGGAGCGCCGCGCGCAAGATCGTCCATGTCGACATGGACGCCTTTTATGCGGCGGTCGAGCAGCGCGACGACGCGAGCCTGCGTGGTCGACCGGTCATTGTCGGTGGCCTGCCCGACAGCCGCGGGGTGGTCGCCACTTGCAGCTACGAGGCCCGGGCGTTCGGTGTCCGTTCGGCGATGCCGGCCAGTCAGGCGCGGCGCCTGTGTCCCGACGCCGTCTTCCGGCGGCCGCGCTTCGATGTGTACCGGGCCGTCTCGGCCGAGATTCGCGGCATCCTGCTCGATTTCACCGAGCGGGTCGAGGCGGTTTCCCTGGACGAGGCCTATCTGGATGTCACCGGCAGCCAGGCCTTACGGGGGTCGGCGACGCTGATCGCCCTTGCCATCAAGCAACGCATCCAGGCCACGACCGGACTAACCGCCTCGGCCGGAGTATCCTGCAACAAGTTTCTTGCCAAGCTCGCATCCGACCGCGACAAGCCGGACGGCTTCTGCCGTATCCTGCCCCACGAGGCGCCGGCGATCCTCCGCGCCATGCCCATCGGCGCCTTTCACGGTATCGGCCGGGCCACCGAGGGCCGCATGCGCGCGCTGGGCATCCACACCGGCGAGGATCTGGCGCGAGCGCCCCTGAGCCGGTTGCGGGAGCATTTCGGCAAGGCGGGCGAATACTATGCCGGTCTCGCGCGCGGCATCGACGAGCGGCCGGTGAATCCCGACCGGCCGCGCAAATCCTTCGGTGCCGAGACGACCTTCCAGACCGATATCGACGATCCCCGGCATATGCTGGAGCAGCTGGTCCGGCTCGCCGGGCGGGTGCTGGACAAGCTGGCGGCAGCCGGGCAGTGTGCGGGCACGCTGACCATCAAGGTGCGCTATGCCGACTTCGCGCAGGTTACCCGCAGCCGCACGCCGGGCCAGCCGCTGCTGCAGATCGGCGACGCCATGCCGCACCTCGTGGCGCTGTTGGACCAGACCGAGGCGGGACTGCGGCCGGTACGGCTGCTGGGGGTCAGCTTCTCGTCGCTGATGCCCCGCGGCCGGCCGCCGGGGGCGCAGCTGGATTTGTTCGCCGAGCCCGCCGCTTGAGGACGGCCCCGGGCATGTCGCTGCCGCGCCGCTGGGGCAGGAGACGGTGCCCGGCATGCCGGTCGGTTGCCCGTATCATCAATAAATTAAGTCATGAATGCCGTGGGTGAGATCATGCCGCCGAATGCCGCCACCCGGCCCGCGCTACTGCCGCGCCGTGCCGCCGCTTGCGTATCCGCCGGTCGGCTGGTGCCGATCCTGGCCGCCTTGCTGATACTCTCGGCCTGCGGCCAGCCGATCGGCGTGACGCGGGTGACCCCGGTCGACTCCTACCGCGACGCCACCCGCAATGTGCTGGCGGACGACGGACTGAGCCATGCCGCCGCGGCGGTCCTGCAGCGCCACAACCTGCTGGCCAGCTACCAGGACAGCCCGCGTGCAGCCATCGCCGCATTGCAGCGGGTCGCGCTCAGGGACGGCCGCCGCGACATCCTGTTCGCCCTGGCCGAGATGAATTACGACTGGGGCGGACAGCTCCCGGAGGTGGCCGACCCGGGCATGGCGCAGCCGCCCGCGCGCGATGCCTACCTGCAGGCTGCCGTCTATGCCTACCTGTATCTGCTGGGCAAGAGCGATCAGCCGCCGCCGAGTCCCTACGACGCCCGCTTTCGCGAGGCCTGCGAGCTGTACAACCGCAGCCTGGACCTGGCATTCCGGGCTGCCGGCAGCGACAGCCTGGCGCTTGCGCCCCAGCAGCGCCGTTTGCCACTGGGGCCGCTGCCCATTCGCCTGGAGGCCGCCCAGCTCAACTGGAAGCGCGGGGATTTCGCCGCCTTCCATCCGGCCGACGCCTACGAGGTCTATGGCTTCACCCTGCACAACCGGACACCCGGGCTGGGATTGCCCATCATCGGCGTCACCCGCAATTCCACGGCCGCACCGAACGGCGGTGCCATTCCCCTGACGGCCTTCCTGCGTATCGACGGCGGATTCCGGGAACTGGCCGCCGGGCGCGCCCAGGCGACGATCGAGCTGTATTCCAGCTATGACGACCACCAGGTGGTGGTGAACGGCCAGGCCATTCCCCTGCAGTCCGATACCACGGCGCCGCTGGCCTATCGGCTCAACGACCCGACGCTCTGGCATGCCGGGCTCTGGCGCTTCATCACCGGTGACGAGGTCGATAGCAACCTGCTGTTCATCCAGCCCTACCAGCCGGGCCGCATTCCCGTGGTGCTGGTGCATGGCACCGGCAGCAGCCCCGTCTGGTGGGCGGAGATGGTCAACACGCTGAAAAACGATCCGCTCATCCGCAAGTGCTACCAGTTCTGGTTCTACGAATACACCAGCAACAAGCCGGTGGCGACCTCGGGAGCCGGGTTGCGGGATGCGCTGACCGGGATGGTCGCGCGCCTGGACCCCGCCCGCCGCGATCCGGCGCTACGGCAGATGGTGGTGATCGGCCATAGCCAGGGCGGTTTGCTGACCCGCTTCACCGCGGTCGATCCCGGCAACCGGCTGTGGCGCGCCATCAGCGACCAGCCCTTCGAGAGCCTCGACATTGATCCCGTCCTCAAGGCGGGACTGAGGCGGGCGCTGTTCTTCGAACACCTGCCGTTCGTCAGGCGGGTGGTGTTCATCTCCACTCCGCATCGTGGCAGCTTCCTGACCAAGGACTGGGTGCGCGAGCTGGCCCGACAGGCGCTGACCCTGCCCATCTCGCTGGTCACCGACGGCGCAGAGAAATTCCGCGAATTTACCCGGCAGCTGAAATTGCCCGAAAGCCTGCGCGACAAGATGCCCACCAGCGTGGACGGCATGTCGGCCGACAATCCGGTGACCCAGGCTATGGCCCGGCTGCCGCTGGCGCCCGGCATCACCGGGCACTCGATCATTCCCGTCCTGCCGGGCATGGACATCAAGACCGGCAACGATGGCGTGGTCGAGTATCGCAGCGCGCACCTGGACGGCATGGCGTCGGAATTCATCGTGCGCACCGGCCACTCGGCCCAGGGGCATCCGCTGGCCATCGAGGAGGTGCGCCGCATCCTGCTGCTGCACCTGCAGCAGGGCGATCCGGCGGCGCGCTGAAGCCATCGGCCAAGGCTTGCCGCCGGCGTGCGGTCAGCCGGGGTGGAGCAGCAGCTCCGGCACGGCATCCGCCGCGCACCAGACCACCGCGTTCTGCTGATAGCGCTGGCCGAGTTCGTCTGCCGCTTGCCGCGAGAGCCCCAGCACCAGAAAACTGGGCTCGCCCGGCCAGCCGCCGCGCGGATGCTCGCCGACACCCGCGAGACAGGGCAGTTTGCGGGCCCGCAGCTCCGCGGCCAGCGCCTGCTGGCGGCGAGCATTCTCGGCTTCGTCCAGCAGCTGGCTGCGGGGATTGCAGGCGGTGATGAAGGCGCAGGCGGCGACGCCGTGGCGAGCCATCAGGGCGGCGAGCGCCGGGCTGTGCTCGCCGATGCGGAGCGTCATCGGCGTCTCGCCCAGCACCCGGTAGTCCGTCTCCCGGTAGGCCTGGGTCAGGGTTGCCGCGCAGACCATCGTCGCGTTGCGCTACCGGCCGGCGAGTAATTCCCGTACCAGCTGCCGCGTTTCAGGGTCGAGTTTTTGCGAGCGGGTCAGCTTGCCGAGCGCTTTGACGGTGGATTTGAGGGCCGGCGAGTCGGGTGACCGGGTTTCCAGATAGGCCTGCAAGGTCGAAAACGCGGCGCCCCGCACATTTTCGTCGCCATCTACCAGGGCACCTTGCAGCGCCGCCAGCGCGGCGCGGGAAAGTTCGTCGAAGTTGGCCAGGCTGATCGCGCAGGCCAGCCTGACGGCGGCGCTGGCATCCGTCCTCAGGGTTCTGGCGAGGGCGATGTCCGCCGCCGGCACGGGATAGGCGCCCAGCTGCTCCGCGGCGCCGACGCGATCCGCCTCCCGCGGACTGCCGAGTTCGGCTATCGCGGCGGCTGCCATCTCCCGGTCCATGCGCCGGTCTTCCTCGCGCTGCGCCGGCGTCAGTTGCGGCGGTGTCGAGAGTCGTTGCAGCAGGCTGGCGTAGTCGATGGGGGGCGGTCCGGGGATGGCCCGCGGCGATGCCCGGGTGCCGGCCGTCATGTCCGTCCGGATGGCGGCATGGCGGGCGCTCGCCAGGATGAGCGTGCCCACCAGCAGCAGGCGGACCATGGCCTTCAGGCGGGTGGCGATCATCGGCGGGCGGAGCGGGGACGCAGGAGGGGGCCTGACTGGCGCAGGCCCCGGACGGGGTCTACTTGAGGCCGTTCAGCATGTTTTCCTTGGGCGTGATGCCGGCAATGCAATCGGGGTAGCTGAGCCCGGTGATGTCGAGGATTTCGCTGGTGGCGCTATTGGCCTCGATCAATTCGGCGCCCGCGAGCTGGCCTCCCGGAATCTTGGCCAGGTTTTCGCGAACCCGCCAGGCAAAGGCATGATCGGTACACGAGGTATCGCCCGAGACGCCGATCGCCCCGACCTTTACCAGACCCTTGGTGTAGATGGGCAGGCCGCCGCCAAAGACGTTGATGCCGCCCATCCGCTTGTTTTTCATCGGATCGTTCTTGGTCCCGTATTGATTCGGGTTGCCGGCATAGGCGATCGCCGGATTGACGGGGTTGCTGGCCTGGAGTCCCCACAGGGTGCCCTGGAGGTTGCCCACGCTGGCCGCGACCTTGCCCGTTGCCGGGTCGAGGACGGGTTGGGTCGCGAGGAGCAGGGCGCCGGAAGCCCAGGCCTGGATCTGGCCGCCGAGCAGGGTGGCGTCAAGGCTCAACATGGCCGAGGTATTGGCCTTCTGGGCCGAGATATTGCGGCTGACCCCCCAGGTTTTGCCGCTGTTCAGGCCGACTCCGGCGGTATTGACGACATTGCAGACCTTGCCGGTTTCATCGACAAAGGTTACCCACATATTGTTTCTCAGGCCCCCGGTCAGCGCCGACTCGGTATTCTTCACGGTCGAGGCGGCGTTGCTGAGCATTTCGTAGCTGATGTCCGAGCAGGCTGCCCATGCCGTGGATGCGCAGGTGGTCAGGATGAGGGAATAGAGACCATTTGCCATGGTTCTTTTCATGTATGCTCTCCGTAATCTAGTTTTTGTTGAAAATCCGGCCGAAACGTATCGGCGGCGTCATTGTGGCGAGCGCGGCATGCGAGTGCAATACCGGCGAACGGGGCACTGCGGGACTGGTTTTGCATCGCTGCGGCATGGCTTTCCTGGGACTCCGTCCACCCGCCGATAAAAGGTATTCGGATGCCGGCGCGGGAAATCGCGCCGCGGCAAGCGCCGGAGGATTGCCGTGCCGGCGCATCGGGGGGGCCGGCGCGCCGCTGGCAAGGCTGCCAGGCCTCTGGCGGGGCGCGGCGGCCGTGACCATGCACCACCGGAGCGGGTATCATCCCGCATCAGCCATTCATCACGCTTTTCCCATGAGAATTCTCGTCGTCGGCGGCGGTGGCCGCGAACATGCCCTGGCCTGGAAGGCCGCCCAGTCAACCCAGGCCGAGCGGGTTTTCGTGGCCCCCGGCAATGCCGGCACGGCCCGCGAACCGAATCTCGAGAACGTCCCGATTGCCGCCGAGGATGTGCGCGGTCTTCTGGCCTTCGCCCAGCGCGAGGCCATCGACCTCACCATTGTCGGCCCGGAAGCGCCGCTGGTGCTGGGCATCGTCGATGCCTTCCGCGCCGCCGGGCTCAACTGCTTCGGCCCGACCCAGGCCGCCGCCCGGCTGGAGGGTTCCAAGGCCTTCTGCAAGGACTTTCTGGCCCGCCATGGCATCCCCACGGCGGACTACCAGACCTTCACCGACATCGAGTCGGCGCTGGCCTATCTGGAGCAGAAGGGGGCGCCCATCGTGGTCAAGGCCGATGGCCTGGCGGCCGGCAAGGGCGTGGTGGTGGCCCACAGCCTGGCGGAGGCCCAGGGCGCGGTGCGTGACATGCTGGCCGGCAATGCCTACGGTGCCGCCGGCCATCGCGTGGTCATCGAGGAATTCCTGGACGGCGAAGAGGCCAGCTTCATCGTCATGGCCGATGGCCGGCATGCCCTGGCAATGGCCAGTTCGCAGGACCACAAGGCCCGCGACGACGGCGATACCGGCCCCAATACCGGCGGCATGGGCGCCTACTCGCCGGCGCCGGTGGTCACGCCGGAGGTGCACCGGCGCGCCATGGACGATGTGATCCTGCCGACCCTGCGCGGCATGGCGGCTGACGGCACGCCCTACAGCGGTTTTCTCTATGCCGGGCTGATGGTGGCGCCGGATGGTTCGATCAAGGTGCTGGAGTTCAACTGCCGCTTCGGTGATCCCGAAACCCAGCCCATCATGATGCGGCTGCGCAGCGACCTGCCCGCCCTCTGCCTGCAGGCCCTGGCGGGACGGCTCGACGAGGCCCGCGTCGACTGGGACCCGCGCCCGGCCCTGGGCGTGGTGATCGCTGCCGGCGGCTATCCCTTCGACTATCGCAAGGGCGATGTCATCGCGGGATTGCCGGATGCGGAGGCGCCCGGCGTCAAGGTGTTCCATGCCGGCACGGCGCTGGTCGATGGCCGGGTGGTGACCACCGGTGGCCGGGTGCTCTGCGTCAGCGCCCTGGGCGACAGCCTGCGCGAGGCCCAGGCGCAGGCCTATGCGCAGGTGGGACGCATCCACTGGCCGGATGCCTACTGCCGGCGCGACATCGGCCATCGCGCGCTGGGTCGCGGCTAGGCACCGAGGCGCGGGTATTGCCACGGAATGTGTGATGGAGAGTTCGAGGGACGACATGAGTGCCGAGATGGCGACATCCGAGAGGCCCCTGAGCGAGGCCCAGATTCAGCTCCAGCGGCTGCGCGACCACGTCTCCAGCCAGGTGCTGGGGCAGGAGCGGCTGGTCGAGTGCATGCTGATCGCCTTGCTGGCGGACGGACACATCCTGGTCGAGGGCGCGCCGGGTCTGGCCAAGACCCGCGCCATCCACGTGCTGAGCCGTGGCCTCGAAGGGGATTTTCACCGTGTCCAGTTCACGCCGGACTTGCTGCCGGCCGACCTGACCGGCACGGAAATCTACCGCCCGCAGGATGGCTCCTTCCACTTCCAGACCGGCCCCCTGTTCCATAACCTGGTGCTGGCGGACGAGATCAATCGTTCTCCGGCCAAGGTGCAGTCGGCCCTGCTGGAAGCCATGGCCGAGCGGCAGATCACCGTGGGGCGCACCACCTATCCGCTGCCCGAGCTGTTCATGGTCATGGCGACCCAGAACCCGATCGAGCAGGAAGGCACCTACCCCCTGCCGGAGGCGCAGCTGGACCGCTTCATGCTTTATGTCCGCATCGGCTACCCCGAGGCCCGGCATGAGCGCGCCATCCTGCGGCTAGTGCGCGAGGAGGCGAAACGGGGCGCGCGCCAGGCGGTCGGCACCTTCACGCCGGTGCCGCAGAGCGTGCTGTTTGCCGCCAGACAGGAAGTGCTGGATCTCTACTTGGCCGATTCGCTGGAGGAGTACCTGCTGCAGCTGGTGCTGGCGACGCGCCATCCCAGCGCCTACGACGAAAGCCTGGGCCGCTGGCTTCAGTACGGGGCCAGTCCGCGCGCCACCTTGGCGCTGGATCGCGGCGCCCGCGCCCGCGCCTGGCTGCAGGGGCGGGATTACGTCCTCCCCGAGGATATCCAGTCGATCGCGCCCGATGTGCTGCGTCACCGCCTGATCCTGAGCTACGAAGCGGAGGCCGATGGCGTCGATGCCGACCGGGTGATCCGCGAGTTGCTGCGGCGGGTTGCCGTGCCCTGAGGATTGACCGCTTTCCCCGAACCGTTTGCCGGAGTTCACGTGCAGCCCTACCAAGAAGCCTTCATCCGTTATGCCATCGATTGCCAGGTCCTGCGTTTCGGCGATTTCACGCTGAAGTCCGGGCGGCGCAGCCCCTATTTCTTCAATACCGGTCTGTTCAACACCGGCGCCCGCCTGGACCGTCTGGGCCAGTTCTACGCCGAAGCCCTGCTGCACGCCGGCATCCAGGCGGATGTCCTGTACGGCCCGGCCTACAAGGGCATTCCCCTGGCCTGCGCCACGGCGATGGCGCTGGCGCGTCGCACCGGCCGGGAGATTCCCTTCGCCTTCAACCGCAAGGAGGCCAAGGATCATGGCGAGGGGGGCACCCTTGTCGGTTCGCCGCTGCAGGGACAGGTGCTGATCCTGGACGATGTCATCACCGCCGGTACCTCGGTGCGGGAATCGGTGGACATCATCCGCGCGGCGGGGGCGACGCCCTCCGGGGTGCTGATCGCGCTCGACCGCGAGGAGCGCGGCCAGGGCGCGCAGTCCGCGGTCGAGGAAGTGGCGGCGCTCTATCGCACGCCCGTCTACAGCATCATCCGGCTGGCCGACATCGTCGCCTATCTCGATGTCAGTGGCAGGGAGACCGAACTGGCCGCGATACGCCGCTATCGGGCCGGAGCCGGCCTGTCATGAGCGTGCCGGGACCGTCGCGGCCGGGATGCCTGGCCGCCGCGGTTCTGTCCCTCCTGCCGGCCGCGGCCCCGGCCGACACCTATCGCTGGACGGACGACAGGGGTGGCGTGAACTATTCCGATCGCGTGCCGCCCGAGCAGGCCAGAAATCGCCGCGCCCGGATCAATTCGCTGGGCTTCGAGGTGGAGGTGCTGGAGGCGCCGAAGACGCGCGAGCAGCTCCAGCGCGAACAGCTGCTGCAGCAGCTGCGGGCGCAGCAGGAAAAGGTTCTCAGCGAGCAGCGCGAGCAGGACAGGGCGCTGATGCGGACCTATCGCAGCAGCGACGAGATTCTCGCGGCGCTGAAGATCAAGCTGGATGGCCTCGATGGCAGCATCAAGCTGACCGAGGCCAGTCTCCAGCGCGACCAGGCCCACCTGCGGGTCCAGGATCAGCGCGTCCGCGACCTGGGGGCCCGGGGGCAGCCGGTTCCGGAACCCCTGCGCCAGTCCCTGCACGCTCTGGGCCGGCGCCTGGATGCCTACCGCGCGCAGATGCAGCGCCTGGAGAACGAGAAGCTGGCCACCGTCGACCGCTACAATCGCGACCTGCGGCGCTTCCAGGCCATCAGGGCCATGCAGGCGCGCAACGAAAATCCCAATGCCGACTGGACCCATGCCGTGGTCAAGGCCAGCGGCGACAGCAACAGCGACATCCTCATCAGTGCCGTCGAGTGCGCCGACACGCGCCAGTGCGACCGCTACTGGGAACTCGCGCGGGAACTGCTGGGCCGCGAGTATGGCTATCGGGTATCGGTCGATACCGACAAGATCCTGCAGACCCCCTATCCGCGCAACGAAACCGATTTCGGCATCACCATCACCCGCATCCCCGGGAACCCCCACCAGATGGTGTTCATGGATGTCATCTGCCGGCCGACGACGATCGGCGAACAGCTCTGCAAGAGCGAGCGTGCGCGGGAGCTGCACGAACGCTTCCGGGCATCCATGGCCCTGCCGGCGGCGGGCGCCGCCACCGGCACCGCGCGACCGGGTGTGACGACGCCCTGATCTGCGGGTGGCGGCGGCGGGGGCTCAGACCCAGGCCGACAGCGCGCCGATGCGGGACGGCATCAGCAGGGTGCCGATGCCGCGGTCGGTCAGCAGTTCCAGCAGTACCGCGTGTTCGATGCGGCCGTCGATGATGTGCACGCTCTTGACGCCGCCCTTGAGGGCATCGGTGGCGCAGTTGACCTTGGGGATCATGCCGCCGCTGATGGTGCCGTCGGCGATCAGGTCGTCGACCTCCGGCAGCGACAGCCCGGTCAGCAGTTCGCCCTGCCGGTCCAGGATGCCGGCGGTGTTGGTCAGCAGCATGAGCTTCTCGGCCCGCAATACCTCGGCCATCTTGCCGGCCACCAGGTCGGCGTTGATGTTGTAGGAGAAGCCGTCGTCGCCGACGCCGATGGGCGCGATGACGGGGATGAAGTCGCTCTGGATCAGGGTGTCGACGATGCCGGGATCGATGCTGCGCACCCGGCCGACATGGCCGAGGTCGATGATTTCCGGTTCGTCGGTCTCCGCCGACCGCTGCGTCACGGAAATCTTCTCGGCCCGGACCAGATCGCCATCCTTGCCGGTCAGGCCCACGGCCGAACCCCCATGCTGGTTGATGAGGTTGACGATCTCCTTGTTGACCAGGCCGCCCAGCACCATCTCGACCACGTCCATGGTCTCGGCGTCGGTGACCCGCATGCCCTGCACGAACTGGCTGGTCTTGCCGAGCCGCTGCAGCAGGTTGCCGATCTGCGGCCCGCCGCCGTGCACCACCACGGGATTGATGCCGACCAGCTTGAGCAGCACGATGTCGCGGGCGAAGCTGTGCTTGAGGCGGTCGTCGGTCATGGCGTTGCCGCCGTACTTGATGACCAGTGTCTTGCCCTTGAAGCGCCGGATGTAGGGCAGCGCCTCGATGAGGACATGCGCGATGCGGGCGGCGGATTCGGTTTCCAGAGCGGCTTGTTTCTGCACGGATGCTCCTGACGTGGGTGGAAGGGACGCCTAGCGGTGGCCGGTATGGCCGAAGCCGCCCTCGGCGCGATGGCTGGCGGTGAACGCCTCGACCCGCTCGAACTGGACCTGCAACACCGGCACGAATACCATCTGCGCGATGCGGTCGCCGATGCCGATGTCGAAGGCCACCGGGCCGCGATTCCAGCACGACACGAACACCTGCCCCTGATAGTCGGAGTCGATCAGGCCGACCAGGTTGCCGAGCACGATGCCATGCTTGTGGCCGAGGCCGGAGCGCGGCAGCAGCACGGCGGCCAGATTGGGGTCGTCGATGTGGATGGCGAGGCCGGTCGGGATCAGCCGTGTCTCGCCCGGCTGCAGGGTCAGCGGTTCGCTGAGGCAGGCGCGCAGATCCAGCCCCGCCGAGCCCTGTGTGGCGTAGTCCGGCAGGGGAATCTTGCGGCCGAGGCGGTCATCGAGGATCTTGAGCTGGATGGTGTGCATGGTAACGGTCGGCGATAAGGTCCAGGAGTTGATGGGCCAGTACGGTCTTGGGCGCGGTCGGCAGGCGGGTTTCGCCATCCGGCCAGCAGACGTGCAGGGCGTTGTCGTCCACCTCGAAGCCCAGCCCCGCGCCGACGGCATTGGCGGCCACCATGTCCAGCCGCTTGGCCGCCAGTTTTGCTCGGGCGTAGGTTTCGAGATCGCGGGTCTCGGCGGCGAAGCCCACCGTGAACGGACGCTCCGGCAGGCCGGCCACCGCCGCCAGGATGTCCCGGGTGCGGGTGAGCGTCAGGGTCAGCGTGTCCGCGTCCTTCTTGATCTTGTCCGCGGATGGTGCCGGGGCGTAGTCGGCGACGGCGGCGGTCCCGATGTAGATGTCGCTGGCGGGTGCCAGTCCCAGCACGGCTTCAGCCATCTCGGCGGCGGATTCCACGGCGACGTGGCGCTCGACGTCGGGGCGGGGCAGGGCGGTGGGCCCGCTGACCAGGCTGACCCGCGCGCCCTGTGCCGTCGCGGCGGCGGCGAGCGCGTAACCCATCCTGCCCGAGCTGCGGTTGGTCAGGTAGCGCACCGGATCGATGGCCTCGCGCGTCGGTCCGGCGCTGATGAGGATGCGCACGCCGGCGAGCCGGCCGGAAGGCTCCGCTGTGATCAGAGCCGCGAGGATCGCGGCGGGTTCCAGCATGCGGCCGGGGCCGGTTTCGCCGCAGGCCTGCTCGCCGGTGGCCGGGCCGAGCAGGCAGATGCCGCGCTGGCGCAGGACGGCGGCGTTTTCCCGGGTGGCGGGGTGTTGCCACATGGCCTGGTTCATGGCCGGCGCCAGGATCACCGGCGCCGTGGCGGCGAGACAGAGCGTGGTCAGCAGGTCGTCCGCCAGGCCGGCCCGCAGCCGGGCCATGACGTCGGCCGAGGCGGGGGCCACCACGATGCGGTCGGCCCAGCGTGCCAGGGCGATGTGACCCATGGCCGATTCCGCCGCCGGGTCCAGCAGTTCGCTCGATACCGGATGGCCGGAGAGCGCCTGGAAGGTCAGGGGGCCGACGAACTCGGCCGCGGCCGGGGTCATGACTACGCGCACCTCGGCGCCGGCGCCGCGCAGCAGGCGCAGCAGTTCGGCCGCCTTGTAGGCGGCGATGCCGCCGGTGACGCCAAGCAGGATGTTCTGGCCGCTCAGGGGGCTCACGCTAAGGGTCCGGAAGGGATGATGACGGGGGCGGCATTATGGCAAGTTTGCCGCGAGCCTTCTATGCTTCAGGCCGATTGACGGATACCGAACGGCGGAGCAAGCCTATGCCCATCACCGACTGGCCCGATGCGGAACGCCCCCGCGAAAAGCTGCTGGCGCGGGGAGCCGGCAGCCTGTCCGATGCCGAACTGCTGGCGATCTTTCTCCGCACCGGGATTCCGGGCAAGACTGCGGTCGATCTGGCGCGCGACCTGCTGAAGGACTTCGGCTCGCTGCGCGCCCTGCTGGAAAGCGATTTCGCCCGTTTCCGCCAGAGCCCGGGACTTGGCATGGCCAAGTACGCCCAGTTGCAGGCGGTGCTGGAAATGGCCCGCCGCCATCTCAGGGAGAGTTTGCAGCGCGGCAACGCCCTCACCAGCCCGGACCTGACCCGCCAGTATCTTGCCGCCCAGATGCGTGCCTATCCGCACGAGGTGTTCGCCTGCCTGCTGCTCGACAACCAGCACCGGGTCATCGACTTCCGCGAACTGTTCCGCGGTACCATCGACAGCGCCAGCGTCTATCCGCGCGAGGTGGTTAAGACGGCACTGGCCTGCAACGCGGCCGCGGTGATCTTTGCCCACAACCATCCCTCCGGCGTCGCCGAACCCAGCGAGGCCGACCGGCTCATCACCCAGCGGCTCCGGCAGGCACTGGGACTGGTCGATATCCGGGTGCTGGATCACTTCATCGTCGGCGACGGCGAGCACGCCTACTCGTTCGCCGAGCACGGCCTGCTGTGAGTCTCCCGGGAGGCCGGGAGAGAAAGCATCCGCGGCGACGGCCGCGCCGGCGCGCTGCGCCCCCGGATTCCGTCAGGGCAGCGGCGCGAGCCTCAGGGCCCAGTCATAGCCGGGAACATCGGGGTTGTAGAGGAACATGTCGTACATCTCCTGCATGGCACTGCGGACGAAGCGGTTGGTCTTGGCCGGACTGCCGCCGCGCACCGGCGGGTGCGGGTCGTATTGCAGCTCCAGCATCACGGCCTGCGTGTAGTCTCTGCCGCCATGGCCGTCATGGGCATAGAGCTGCTTGACGATGGCGAGCGCCATGTCGATGCCCGCGGTCACGCCGGCGCCGGTGACCAGCTTGCCGTCGAAGACATAGCGCTGGCCCGGGCGCGGGATGGCCCGGAATTTGGTCAGGATTTCCGCAGCGCGATACCAGTTGCTGGTGGCCTGCTTGCCTTTCAACAGTCCGGCGGCTCCCAGAATCCAGGCACCGGTACAGACGCTGGTCGTGTAGACGGTGGTCCGGTCGATCCGCCGGATCCAGTCCAGCAGGTCTTCGTCGCGGGTCTGCGCGGCCGTTTCCAGGGTTCCGCCCGGCACCACCAGGATATCCAGCTGCGACACCTCGGCGATCGAACGGCTGACGTTGATGCTGAGCCCGTTGCTGGCGACGACCGGCTGGCGCGTGTCCTTGGCGATCAGGAAAGGTTTCAGTCCGGCCGCGCCGAAGACCTGCATGGGACCGAGAAAATCCATGGCGTTCATGCCGTTGTAGACATAGATGCCGACCCCGTGCTGTTTCACGTTCGGCTGGGGTTGGAGCATCATGAGCTCCGCGTGGGTCAGGGCCCGGGCCAGGCCCGGCAGCAGCAATGCGCACAGCGGCAGCCAGAACAAAAGGAGCCAGGACGGTCGGCGGGGAGGCAGGCGTCGTTTCATGCAGGGTGGTTTCCTTGGCTGCGTGATGAGGTGGAGGCAGCCGGTACGGCTGCCGCGGGACCCCAAGCATGAAAGATGCCTGAATCAGCCAGCCAGCGAGCATTGCTCGCCCGGCTCGGCGTCGGGGGCGGCGACCCCGGCGGCCGGCCAGCCTGTGCCGACGCACCGGCGAAGATGGGCGGGGCGGATTGCGCCATATGGCGCAGATGATTGCGTGATATCGCTCAGCTCATGTCCGGCTGGCCGTTCTGCAGGGCCTTGAGCCGATAGAGAAGGTCCAGCGCCTCGCGCGGCGCCATCGTATCCGGATCGCTGGTCTTCAGCAGGGCCAGCACCGGGTTTGCCGCTGGCTGTTCGAAGAGATCCAGTTGCCGGGTGCGGGGCGGGTGCTCGGCCTGCGACTGGCGCTCCAGCTGCGCCAGCTTCTCCCGCGCCCGCTGCACGACGACCGGGGGCACCCCGGCCAGGGCGGCGACCTGCAGGCCGTAACTCTGGTTGGCCGGTCCTTCCTTGACGGCGTGCAGGAACACCACGCCGTCCTGGTGCTCGATGGCGTCCAGATGCACGTTGCGCACTTCCGGGTAGTCGTCCGCCAGCGTGATCAGCTCGAAATAGTGGGTGGCGAACAGCGTCAGGGCGCGGATCTGCCGCGCCAGCTGCTCGGCGGTGGCGATGGCCAGTGACAGGCCGTCGAAGGTGCTGGTGCCGCGGCCGATCTCGTCCATCAGTACCAGGCTGCTGGGTGTGGCATGGTGGAGGATGTGCGCCGTCTCGGTCATTTCCACCATGAAGGTCGAGCGGCCGCTGGCCAGGTCGTCCGCGGCGCCGATGCGGGTGAAGATGCGGTCGACGGGCCCGATCGCGGCATGCTCGGCGGGTACGAAGCTGCCGATATGCGCCAGCAGCACGATGACCGCCGCCTGCCGCATGTAGGTGGACTTGCCGCCCATGTTGGGGCCGGTGATGATCAGCATGCGCCGCTCGGGCGACAGCTCCAGGTCGTTGGGCACGAACGGGGTGTCGAGCACCGCCTCCACCACCGGATGGCGGCCGCCGGTGATCCGGAGGCCGGTCTCGTCGCTCAGCTGCGGCCGCGACAGGCGCAGGCTCTCGGCCCGCTCGGCGAAATTGGCCAGCACATCCAGCTCGGCCAGTGCCTGCGCCGTTGCCTGAAGCTCGGTGATATGCCCGCCGAGCCGGTCCAGCAGGGCCTCGTACAGCGCCTTTTCGCAGGCCAGCGAGCGTTCGCGGGCGCCCAGCACCTTGTCCTCGAATTGCTTCAGTTCCGGCGTGATGTAGCGTTCCACCCCTTTCAGGGTCTGGCGCCGGACGTAGTCCACCGGCACCCGGTCGGCCTGGGCGCGGGACAACTCCAGGTAGAAGCCCTGCACGCGGTTGTAGCCGACCTTGAGCGTGGCGATGCCGGTACGCTCGCGCTCGCGTTGCTCCAGTTCCAGCAGGAACTGCTCGTGGTTGTGGCTGAGGTGGCGCAACTCGTCCAATTCGGCATCGTAGCCCGGCGCGATCACGCCACCATCGCGGATCAGCATGGGCGGGTTGTCGATCAGGGCGCGGCCCAGCAGATCGGCCAGCTCCGGTTGCGGCGGCATGGCCATGGCCAGCGTCTGCAGTCGGGGCGCTTCCAGGCTTCCCAGCATGTCATGCAGGGCCGGCAGGCTGGCCAGCGTCAGCCGCAGGGTGGCGAGATCGCGCGGGCGCGCCGATTTCAGGGCGATGCGGGAGACGATGCGCTCGATGTCGCCGATCGCCCGCAGGCTGTCCCTGAGGCGCGGATACTGGAGAGTGTCCAGCAGCAGCGCGACGGCGTCGTGACGTTCGCGCAGCGTCGCCTGATCGCGCAGCGGGCGGTGCAGCCAGCGCCGCAGCAGCCGCCCGCCCATGGCGGTCACCGTGCGGTCCAGCACGCCGAACAGGGTGAGGTCGGTTCGCCCGGAGGGGTGGGTGTCCAGCTCCAGGTTGCGGCGACTGGCGGCGTCGAGGGTGATTACCTCCGTGTGGCGCTCCAGGCGGATGCCCTGGACATGCGGCAGCGCGGCTTGCTGGGTGTCGCGGACATACTGCAACAGCGCGCCCGCCGCGGCGATGGCCGCCGGCAGATCCGCGCAGCCGAACGCCGCCAGATCATGCACGCTGAACTGCCGCAGCAGCAGCTGGCGGGCGCTTTCCGGCTCGAAGTGCCAGGCTGGCCGGCGGGCGAGGCCGCGGCGCTGCGACAGCGCCGCCGGCAGCGGCCAGTCCTCGCTGACCAGCAGCTCGGCCGGATCGAGCCGTTCCAGCTCGCCGAACAGTGCCTCGGCGGTTTCCGGCTGTTGTACCGTGAGGCGGCCGCCGGCAAGATCCAGCGCCGCCAGGCCGAAGACTTTCCCCAGCGGTGCGACGGCGACCAGCAGGTTGTCGCGACGGTCCTCCAGCAGCGCTTCCTCGGTCACGGTGCCGGGTGTCACGATGCGCGTCACGCGGCGCTCGACCGGGCCTTTCGCGGTCGCCGGGTCGCCGATCTGCTCGCAGATGGCGATCGATTCGCCCAGCTTCACCAGCCGGGCCAGATAGCCCTCGGCCGCGTGGTAGGGCACACCGGCCATCGGGATGCGCTGACCGGCCGATTCCCCGCGCGTGGTCAGTGTGATGTCCAGCAGCCGGGCGGCCTTGCGGGCGTCATCGTAGAACAGTTCGTAGAAATCGCCCATGCGGAAGAAGACCAGACGGTCCGGGTGTTCGCTCTTGATGCGCAGGTACTGCTGCATCAGCGGGGTATGCTGGGGCGACGGCTGGGGCTTCTCGGGCGTGCGCATGTGGACAGGGCTGGCTGGGGCTTGGCAATGCTGCGGCGGCTGGGTGGGTATTCTATAGGTCCGGCTTACCGGCTTCGATGCGGGCTGCCGGGCCGGGGTGGCCGGATGGCTGGCCGTTGCCGGTTGCATCCGGCGGGAGCGGGAAGGGAGGAACGGGTGGACGATGCGAAAGACTTGTATGACCTCGCCGACCGGGTGGGGGCGGTGCTGGTGCGGGCTGGGCTGATGCTGGCGACGGCCGAATCCTGCACCGGCGGCTGGATCGCCCAGTGCGTGACCGACATCGCCGGCAGCTCGGCCTGGTTCGACCGCGGTTTCGTGACCTACAGCAATGCGGCGAAGACGGCGATGCTGGGCGTCGCGCCGCAGCTGATCGAATCGCAGGGCGCGGTCAGCGAGGCGGTGGTGCGGGCCATGGTGGCCGGCGCCCTGCATCACAGCCGGGCACAGCTGGCGGTGGCGGTGAGCGGTATCGCCGGGCCGGGCGGCGGCACACCGGAGAAGCCCGTGGGAACGGTGTGGCTGGCCTGGCAGCGGGCCGGCGGCGAGCCGCTCGCCCGCTGCGCGCGATTCGGCGGCGATCGCCGGGCCGTGCGCCGACAGGCCGTGGCGATGGCCTTGCATGGCGTGCTGGAACATGTCGGGCCGGGCGGCTGAGCCCCTGCGGCTGTTCTTCGCCCTGTGGCCCGATCCGGCGGCGGTGGCTCGCCTCGCGCTGCGCCGCGCGGCCCTGCGGCGCCAGATCGCCGGTCGCTGGCTGCGGGCGGAGGATTGCCATGTGACGCTGGTTTTCCTGGGCCCGGTCGCGGCGGCCGGGTTGCCGGGCTTGCGCAAACTGGCGGGGGCCATCACCGTGCCGGCTTTTGCGCTGGTGCTGGATCGGCTCGAATGCTGGGGGCGCGGCCGGGCCCTGTGCCTGACGCCCACGCACGTGCCGGCAGAGCTGGCGCTGCTGGTCGGGCGGCTCGAGGCGGGGTTGAGCGAGGCCGGTCGCGCACCGGAGGGGCGCTCCTATCGTCCGCACCTGACGCTGGCGCGCGACGTCCGGCCGGCAACCGTCGACGAGCCCCCGGTCGAGCCGATCGCGCTGGCTATTCGCGGCTTCCGCCTGGTGCAGTCGGCCCCGCAGCCGGATGGCGCGCGTTACCGCTGCCTCGACAGCTGGCGTCTTGCCGGCGGCGCAGGCGCAGGGATACCCGGTGGCCAAGACCCTGTGACATAATTCTTTTTTCGCCTCCTCATCACCCAGCCCAGAGTCATCTCGATGGACGAGAACAAGCAAAGAGCGCTCAACGCGGCCCTGTCCCAGATCGAAAAGCAGTTCGGCAAGGGTTCGGTCATGCGCATGGGCGATATCCCGGCCAACCGCGACCTCGAGGTGATTCCCACCGGTTCGCTGACGCTGGACATCGCCCTGGGTTGCGGCGGACTGCCGCGCGGGCGCATCGTCGAAATTTACGGCCCCGAGTCCTCGGGCAAGACCACCCTGACCCTGGAGGTCATCGCCCAGGCGCAGAAACTCGGCGGTGTGGCGGCCTTCATCGATGCCGAGCATGCGCTGGATCCGGGCTACGCCGAGAAGATCGGCGTCAACCTGGGTGACCTGCTGGTTTCCCAGCCCGATACCGGTGAGCAGGCGCTGGAGATTGCCGACATGCTGGTTCGCTCCGGCGGCATCGATGTCGTCGTCATCGATTCGGTGGCCGCGCTGACGCCCAAGGCGGAAATCGAGGGCGAGATGGGCGACTCCCACGTGGGCCTACAGGCGCGCCTGATGTCGCAGGCGCTGCGTAAGCTCACCGCCAACATCAAGCGTTCGAATACCCTGGTGATCTTCATCAACCAGATCCGCATGAAGATCGGCGTCATGTTCGGCAGCCCGGAAACGACCACGGGCGGCAATGCGCTCAAGTTCTATGCCTCGGTGCGGCTGGATATCCGCCGGCTGGCCGCCATCAAGAGCGGTGACGAGGTGGTGGGCAACGAAACCCGCGTGAAGGTGGTCAAGAACAAGGTCGCGCCACCCTTCCGCAACGCCGAATTCGAGATCATCTACGGCGAGGGTGTTTCCCGCGAGGGTGAACTGGTCGATCTGGGGGTCGGCTACGAGCTGGTGCAGAAGTCGGGCTCCTGGTACAGCTATGGCGGCGATCGGATCGGGCAGGGCAAGGACAATGTCCGCGCCTACCTGAAGGAGCGCCCCGATCTTGCCAGCGAACTGGAGGGCAGGATTCGCGAGAAGGCCTTCGGTACCACGGCGGTCCGGCCGGCGGGCCCTGCGGCGGTGGCCGCCGAGCCGGAGGGCGATTTCTGACCGAGGCGGACGAACTCAGGCAGGCGATCGGAAACGCCTGTCTCGGGTATCTGGCCAGTCGCGAGCACAGCGCGCGCGAGCTGATGCAGAAACTGGTTCACAAGGGTTATCCCGCGGCCCGAATCCACGAGGTATTGGCCGATTTTCAGCAACGCGGACTGCAGAGCGATCGCCGCTTTGCCGAAGCCTTCGTCCGCGCGCGTCTGGCCCGTGGCTATGGTCGCCTGCGGATCGAGCAGGAGCTGCGGCAACGCGGCATCGACGCGCGGGCCTTCGTCGAGCCGGCGGCCTGGGCGGAGGCGGGCGAAGGGCTGCTGGAGCGCGTCCATGGCCGCCGCTATGGCGATGGCGTGCCACAATCGCCACAGGAGCGGGCCGCGCGCGAGCGCTATCTGCTGCGGCGGGGATTTTCCCGAGACGATATAGGACGCCTCTTTCGGCGGCTGCGCGAAGGCGGCACAGACGATTGACGCCAGCATCAACAAGGACTAACGGCTGAACCATGACCAGCGCGGAACTGCGGAACCTATTTATACGCTTCTTCGAGGCGCGCGGGCACAAGCCCGTGGCCTCGAGCCCCCTGATACCGGCCAATGACCCGACCTTGCTGTTCACCAACGCGGGCATGGTGCAGTTCAAGGATGTCTTCCTGGGGCGCGAGGAACGGCCCTATGTGCGGGCAGCTTCCTCCCAGCGCTGCGTGCGCGCCGGCGGCAAGCACAACGATCTCGAGAATGTCGGCTACACGGCGCGTCACCACACCTTCTTCGAGATGCTGGGGAATTTCAGCTTCGGCGACTATTTCAAGCGCGAGGCCATCCAGTATGCCTGGGAGTTCCTCACCGACGTGCTCGGGATTCCGCCGCAGCGCCTGTGGGTCACGATCTACGACCAGGATACCGAGGCCGAGCGTATCTGGTTGCAGGAGGTGGGGGTCGATCCCGCGCGCTTCTCGCGCATCGGCACCAGGGACAATTTCTGGAGCATGGGCGATACCGGTCCCTGCGGTCCCTGCACCGAGATCTTCTACGATCATGGCGAGCACATTCCGGGTGGGCCGCCTGGTTCTCCCGACGAAGAGGGCGACCGCTACATCGAGATCTGGAATCTCGTCTTCATGCAGTATGACCGCTCGGCGGACGGAATCCTGACGCCGCTGCCCAAGCCTTCGGTGGACACGGGCATGGGGCTGGAGCGCATCGCCGCCGTCGTCCAGGGCGTGCACAGCAATTACGACACCGATCTCTTCAGGCCGCTGGTGGCGGCTGCCGCGCGCCTGGCCGGGCTCGATGGCACGGATCACAGTTCCCTGAGGGTGCTGGCCGATCACATCCGTTCCTGTTCGTTCCTGATCGCCGACGGTGTGCTGCCGTCCAACGAGGGGCGCGGCTACGTGCTGCGGCGCATCATTCGCCGCGCCATCCGCCATGGCTACAAGCTGGGCATACGGGAAAATTTCTTCCACCGCCTGGTGGCGCCGCTGTGCGAGCTGATGGGGTCGGCCTATCCGGAACTGGCAGCGGCGCGAACGACAGTCGAGCAGGTGTTGCGCAAGGAGGAGGAACGCTTCGCCGAGACCCTGGAGCAGGGCATGCGCATCCTCGACAGCCAGCTCAGGCAGGTGCGGGGGGGCATGATTCCGGGTGACATCGTGTTCCAGCTCTACGACACCTATGGCTTTCCCATGGACCTGACCGCCGACATCGCCCGCGAGCACGGGCTGGTGGCGGACCTCGCCGGTTTCGAGCAGGCCATGGCGGCGCAGCGCGAACGGGCGCGTGCCTCCAGCCATTTCGCCGTGGACTATTCGCACGAGGTGCATGTCGACAAGCCCTGCGAATTCACCGGCTATGAGCATCTGCGCGAGAATACCCGGATCGTCGGCCTGTATCGCGAGGGGCAGGTGGTGGCGCGCCTGTCGGCAGGCGAGAGCGGCACCGTCATCCTGGCGAAAACGCCTTTCTATGGCGAGTCGGGCGGCCAGGCCGGCGACCGGGGCATGATCCGCTCGGCTGCCGCCAGCTTCGAGGTGGCCGACACCCAGAAGCCGGGGGCGGATGTCATCGTGCATGCCGGGCGTGTCACGGTGGGCGCATTCGGTGTCGGCGACGAGGTCAGCGCCGAGGTGGATGCCGACAATCGTCTGGCGACGACGCTCAATCATTCCGCTACGCATCTTCTGCACGCGGCCTTGCGGCGCCTCTTGGGCGAGCATGTCGCACAGAAGGGCTCGCAGGTTTCCGCGCAGCGGCTGCGCTTCGACTTTTCTCACTTCGAGCCGGTTACGCCGGCACAGCTCGAGACCATCGAACGCCTGGTGAACGAGCAGATTCGCCTGAACAGCCCGGTCCGGGCCGATGTCATGGCCAAGGACGAGGCGCTCAAGGTCGGGGCCATGGCCCTGTTCGGCGAGAAATATGGCGATCAGGTGCGCGTGTTGCGCATCGGCGATTTTTCCACCGAGCTGTGCGGTGGCACCCACGCGCAGCGGGCCGGGGATATCGGTTTCTTCAAGATCGTCGGCGAATCGGGCGTGGCGTCCGGGGTGCGTCGCATCGAGGCCGTGACCGGCACCGGAGCCTGGGAATGGGTCAGGTCGGGCGAGCGGCTGATCGTCGCGCTGGGCGAGCGGGTCAAGGCGGGGCGCGAGCAGCTGGAGGAAAAGCTCGGACAGATACTGGAGCGGAATCGTGGCCTGGAGAGGGAGCTGGAACGACTGAAAGGCCGGCTGGCCAGCGCCTCGGGCGATGATCTGGCGACGCAGGCGGTACAGCTGGATGGCCTCAAGGTATTGGCGGCGCGCGTGGACGACATGGATGCCAAGGCGCTGCGCGAGCTGGTGGACCAGCTGCGCAACAAGCTGGGCAGCTCGGCGGTGGTTCTCGGCAGTGTGACCGACGGCAAGGTCAGCCTGATTGCCGGTGTTTCCAAGGACCAGACCGGGCGCATCAAGGCTGGTGAGCTCGTCAATGCGGTCGCGACCCAGGTTGGCGGCAAGGGCGGCGGGCGCCCGGACCTCGCCCAGGCGGGTGGCACCGACCCGGCATGCCTCGATGCCGCCCTTGCGAGTGTCCAGGACTGGGTCAGGCAGGCCCTGGCCTGACGGAGCAGACGCGGAAACCATCGGATACCATGGCCTTATACGTACACAAATATGGCGGCACCTCGGTCGGCAGTGCCGAGCGCATACAGCATGTGGCCGACAATGTCATCCAGGCGCGGCAGCGTGGCGAGGATATCGTCGTCGTCGTTTCGGCGATGAGCGGCGAGACCAACCGTCTGGTTACCCTGGCCAGGGAGATACAGCCCGCTCCCGATCCGCGCGAGATGGATGTCCTGCTGGCCACTGGCGAGCAGGTCACCATCGCGCTGCTGGCGATGGCGCTGCAGCAGCGGGGGTGTCAGGCCACGTCCTACACGGGCGGGCAGGTTGCGATCGTGACCGACAAGGTGCACACCAAGGCCCGGATTCTCGACATCGACACACAGCGCATACGGGCCGACCTCGCGACTGGCAGGGTGGTCGTGGTGGCGGGTTTTCAGGGGGTGAGCGAGTCGGGCGATATCACCACGCTGGGGCGGGGCGGTTCCGATACCACGGCGGTGGCGCTGGCGGCGGCGTTGCGGGCGGACGAATGCCTGATCTATACCGATGTCGACGGCGTGTACACCACCGATCCGCGTGTCGAGCCCAAGGCCCGCCGGCTCGAGAGGATCACCTTCGAGGAGATGCTGGAAATGGCCAGTCTCGGCTCCAAGGTGTTGCAGATCCGCTCGGTGGAGTTTGCCGGCAAATACAATGTGCCCCTGCGCGTGCTTTCCAGTTTCCAGGAAGGCGCCGGCACCTTGATCAGCTATGAGGATGACAGCATGGAAAAGCCCCTGATTTCCGGGATAGCCTTCAATCGCGACGAGGCCAAGCTGACGATGCTCGGGGTGCCGGATCGGCCGGGGATCGCCTCGCGCATCCTGGGGCCGGTCGCCGCGGCCAATATCGAGGTGGACATGATCGTGCAGAATGTGTCCGAGGATGGCACCACGAACTTCACCTTCACCGTCAACCGCGGCGACTATGCCCGCGCCCTGTCGATCCTCGGGACGATCAGCGCCGAGCTGGGCGCCCGCGAGGTGCTGGGTGATGATTCCATCGTCAAGGTTTCGATCGTCGGTGTCGGCATGCGCTCGCATGCCGGTATCGCAGCCAAGATGTTCGATACCCTGGCCGCCGAGGGCATTAATATCCAGATGATCTCGACATCGGAGATCAAGATTTCCGTGGTGCTGAACGAAAAATACCTGGAGCTGGCGGTGCGCTCGCTGCATGAAGCCTTCGAACTGGACAAGGCGGCTGTGTCGGGCTGAGAAAATAATCATTTTCGGCCAGCCGAAAAGTGCTACAATGGCGCTCTCGTTCGGTGCGTGACACGTCGATCGCAGAATTCCCGTAGCCGGGCGTGGCATCGACAGGCAGGCGCTCGAAACTCAAAGGGACGGTTTTATGCTGATATTGACGCGCAGGGTCGGTGAGACGCTCATGATAGGTGACGATGTCACCGTGACGGTCCTGGGTGTCAAGGGCAATCAGGTGCGTATCGGTGTCAATGCGCCCAAGGATGTTTCGGTGCATCGCGAGGAGATATACGAGCGCATCAAGCGAGAGCACCATGCCGACGAGGCAGGTGGCGATCAGCACGACTGATCGGTCTTTCCGGTTGGCAGGCTCGGTCGACAGTAAGCAATTCCCCTATTCGGAGAGATGGCCGAGAGGCTGAAGGCGCTCCCCTGCTAAGGGAGTATAGGGTTAAAAGCTCTATCGAGGGTTCGAATCCCTCTCTCTCCGCCATTCCCCTGGGTGGCCGCCGCCATGCGCCAAGCTGTTGCCTTGTCGCGTGTGAGTGGGTGGTTTCGTTCCCCGCAGGCTCCCGGATGTGGTCACGGATCGCGAGGGCTTCTGTGTTTCGTTTTTTTTGGCTATAATGCGCGGATTTTTCGGCCGTGCCGTACTTGTTTGAGGGAAACTGATGGTTACGATTCGATTGTCTCGCGGTGGCGCCAAGAAGCGTCCGTTTTATCATGTGGTGGTTGCCGACAGCCGCAACAAGCGTGACGGCCGCTACATCGAACGTCTGGGCTTCTTTAATCCGGTGGCAACCGGCAAGGCCGAGCGTCTGTCGCTGAACGAGGAGCGCATCCAGTACTGGCTGGGTCATGGCGCACAGGCGACCGATCGTGTTCACAGTCTCTTGAAGGAATTCCGCAAGGCAAGCGAGGCAGTTGCCGCCTGATCGCCCACCGGCTGGGTTGGCGCTGTGTCCAGGCCGGTCAAGGTCGGCGATGTGGTCGGTGCCTTTGGTGTGCAGGGTTGGGTCAAGATCAGAAGTTTTACCGACCCTCCTGGGAACATCCTCGGCTACTCGCCCTGGCTGTTGGACCTTCGCGGTGAGGCCAAGACGGTCGGGGTCATGGCGGGGCGCGTCCACGGTGGTTTCGTTGTTGTCCAGCTGCAGGGTGTCGAGACTCGGGATGAGGCGGTCGCGCTCAGGGGCGTTTCCATCAGCGTTCCCCGGCACCGCTTCCCGCGCTTGAGCGATGGCCGTTATTACTGGGCGGATCTGGTCGGACTCGAGGTGTTGACCGAATCGGGCCAGTCGCTGGGACAGGTGCATGGCCTGCTGGAGACAGGGGCCAACGATGTGCTGGACGTGCGAGGCGATCGTGATCGCCTGATTCCCTTCGTCCAGGGCCAGTATGTGAAGAAGGTTTGCCTCGACTCGGGCCGGCTGGTCGTGGATTGGGATCCGGATTTCTGATGGCGCGGGGCTGCGATGCGGTTTGATATCGTCACCCTGTTTCCCGATCTGGTCCGGCGCATGACCGGCGAGGGCGTGACGGGGCGGGCTGTCGCCCGGGGACTGGTTGACTTGCGATTGTGGGATCCCCGCTCGTTTGCGAAGGATCGCTACCGCACGGTTGACGACCGCCCTTATGGCGGTGGTCCGGGGATGGTCATGAAGGTCGAGCCCCTGCGCGACGCCATCCGGGCAGCAAGGCGGGACAGCGAGAATCCGGCCCGTGTGCTCTACATGAGCCCGCAAGGTCGGCTCCTTGATCAGGCCGCCGTGATCGAGATGTCGCGTTGTCCCCGCCTGGTTCTGGTGGCAGGGCGATACGAGGGTATCGACGAGCGCCTGATCGAGAGCGAGATCGACGAAGAGTGGTCAATCGGCGATTACGTGTTGAGCGGCGGGGAGCTGGCGGCGCTGGTGGTTTTCGACGCGGTCGTACGGCTGCTACCGGGGGTGCTTGGAGATGCCGAATCGGCACGGCAGGATTCGCACATGGCCGGACTGCTGGATTGCCCCCACTACACGCGGCCCGAGGTCGTTGACGGGCGGGGCGTGCCGGCGGTGCTGCAGTCCGGCAACCATGAAGCGATACGCCGATGGCGCTTGCGCGAATCGCTGCAAAGGACGCGGCTCCGTCGCCCGGATCTGCTGGGGAAGGCCAGCCTGGATCGTGAACAGCGGGCATTGCTTGAGGAATTGGAACGGAACGGCTTGACCGACAGGAACTGAGATAAAGAGAACTGCTATGTCAAACATCATTCAGCAACTTGAAACCGAATGGATGGCCGGCAAGGTCATTCCCGCCTTTGGCCCTGGCGATACCGTCGTTGTCCAGGTGAAGGTCAAGGAAGGTAACCGCGAGCGCTTGCAGGCCTACGAGGGCGTCGTCATCGCCAAGCGCAACCGCGGCTATCATTCGGCCTTTACCGTGCGGAAGATCTCCCATGGCGAAGGCGTCGAGCGCGTATTCCAGACCTACAGCCCGCAGGTGCAGGAGATCCTGGTCAAGCGCCGGGGCGACGTGCGCCGGGCCAAGCTCTACTACCTCCGCGATCGCACCGGCAAGGCGGCGCGCATCAAGGAAAAGATCTAGTTATCACGGCGCGTGGCGCGCGCGGTTCGATCGTTTCTGCGGAAGGGCGGCTTGACCGCCCTTCTGTGCGTCTGCTGTCCGGATGGCTGAAACGCTGCCCGCCGGGCCCGTCAGCCAGGCCTGGATGGAAACCCCGTTTGGCTGGATGGCATTCGAGGCGCGTGACGAGCGGCTGACCGGCATCGACCTGCATCCGGCCGACGTGGCCAGACCGGAGGCCGAGCGCCGGCCGCAGCATGCCCTGCTGGCCGAGGTGATACGGCAGTTCGAGCGCTACTTCACGCAGCCGGCCTGCGTGTTCGATCTGCCTCTCGCGGAATTGGGCACGGCCTATCAACAGCGGCTGTGGCGGGCCTTGCGCGCTATCCCGGTAGGCGAGGTTCGCAGCTATGCCGCTCTGGCCGCCCAGGAGCAAAGCGGTCCGCGGGCAGTAGCCTCGGCCTGCCGGGCCAATCCCTTTCCGATCATCGTGCCTTGCCATCGCGTGGTCGCGCGTCACGATCTCGGTGGCTATTGCGGCGCACGGACTGGCCCGATGCTGGATATCAAGCGCTGGCTGCTGCGTCACGAAGGCTATCGGGCGGATGTCCCGGATGCCGGCTGAGTATCCGCTGGTGCGACGCTTCGAGGAGTCGCTGTGGCTGGAGGACGGGCTCAGCGAGAACACCCGCAAGGCATACGTCAGCGACCTCGTGCAGTTTCTCGGCTGGGCCGAACAGAAACGGGGACACTCGCCCGAAGGCGTCGAGACAGCGGATATCGAGGCCTATCTGGCCGGCAAATATCGCGACAACGCCAGTAGCCGGAGCATGGCGCGACTGGTTTCCAGCCTGCGAAGATTCTTCCGCTATCTGGTCCGCGAGGGCGACCTCGGCCAGGATCCGACGCTGGGGATAGAGCCCCCGCGCACCGGCAGGCCGCTGCCCGCCACCCTGACCGAAGCCGACGTGGATGCGCTGCTGGCGGCGCCGGACGTTGCCGATACCCTCGGTTGCCGGGATCGTGCCATGCTGGAACTGCTCTATGCCACTGGCCTGCGGGTCAGCGAACTGGTTTCCTTGCAACTCGGCCAGGTGAACCTGCGCCAGGGCGTCGTGCGTGTGCTCGGCAAGGGCAGCAAGGACCGGCTGGTGCCCCTGGGCGAGCCAGCCGAGGACTGGGTGGGGCGCTATGTCGCCACGGCCCGGGCGGCGTTGCTGGGGGTGCGGCAGAGCGACGACCTGTTCGTCACGGCGCGGGGGGCGGCCATGACCCGGCAGGCGTTCTGGCATCTCATCAAGCGCTACGCCATCCAGGCCGGCATACGCAAGCCGCTTTCGCCGCACACGCTGCGGCATGCCTTCGCCACCCACCTGCTCAACCATGGCGCCGACCTGCGCGTGGTTCAGCTGTTGCTAGGGCATAGCGACTTGTCCAGCACACAGATTTATACTCACGTCGCCCAGGAACGTTTGAAGGACTTGCATGCCCGCTGTCATCCCCGTGGTTGAAACCGACCGCCGCCCGCCTGCCTCCGCCACGCCATGATTCATCCCACCGCCCTCATCGGTCCCGCTGTCGAACTGGGCGCCGGCGTCACGGTAGGTGCCTTTGCCGTGATCGAAGGCCCCGCCCATCTCGGCCCTGGCTGCATGATCGACCCGCATGCGGTGATTCGCCCCTTCGTGCGGCTGGGCTGCGACAATCGCGTGCACGCCCATGCGGTACTGGGTGGACTGCCGCAGGATCTGGCTTTCGATCCCGCCACCGAGACCTGGTTCGAGGCTGGCGACGGCAATGTCTTTCGCGAGGGCGTCACCCTCAGTCGGGCCACCCGGGCGGGAACCGCCACGCGCGTGGGGTCCCGCAACTATTTCATGAACAACAGCCATGTGGGGCACGACTGTACGCTCGGCGACAACAACATCCTGGCCAGCGGCGCCACCCTGGGAGGGCATGTCGAGGTGGGCGACCGCGTCTTCATGGGGGGCGGGGTGATGGTGCACCAGTTCTGCCGCGTCGGCAGCTTCGCCATCCTCCAGGGGCTCGCGGGCATCAACAAGGATGTGCTGCCGTTCGCGATGGTGGGTGGCCGTCCCGGCAAGCATTACCGGCTCAACCTTGTCGGTCTGCGGCGAGCCGGCGTCGACGGGGACCGCCTGAAGGCGGTATCCGCCGCCTTTCGCCGGATCAAGGCCCGGCAGTCGCTGGACGGTTTACCCGAGACCCCTGAACTCGGGTATCTGCGCGCCTGGCTGGCCGCAGGTTCCAGGCGGGGTGGCTGGCTGGGCTTCATCGAGGCCAGGAGCCGCGATGAGGATTGACGGGTATCGCCATGGTGGCGAGGGAGGCATCTGATGTCACAAACGGATTCCAGACTGCGCTGTGCCGTCGTCGGTACCGGTTATCTGGGCCGCTTCCACGCTGAAAAATATGCCGCGCTGGCGGACTGCGAGCTGGTGGCGGTGGTCGATGTCGACCCCGAGGCCGCACAGGCCGTTGCCGGGAAGCATGGGACCCGCGCCCTGACCGACTACCGTTCGTTGCTCGGGCAGGTCGACGCCGTCAGCGTCGTCGTGCCTACCCGCCTGCATCATGCTGTCGCGCGCGATTTCCTCGCCGCCGGGGCGCATGTGCTGGTGGAAAAGCCCATCACGGTGACCCTGGAGGAAGCGGACGAACTCATCGAGCTGGCCCGGCGACACGATCGGCGGCTGATGGTGGGGCATCTGGAGCGTTTCAACGCCGCCCTGCTCGGGCTGGACCTGGTTCAGGAAAAGCCGCTTTTCATCGAGTCGCACCGGCTGGCGCCCTTCAATCCGCGCGCCAACGATGTCAGCGTGGTGCTGGACCTGATGATCCACGATATCGATATCATCCTCGACCTCGTCGACTCCGAGGTCGAACGCATCGACGCCAAGGGGGTGACGGTCCTGACTGCCGACACCGACATCGCCAATGCCCGACTGACCTTCCGCAACGGCTGCGTCGCCAATGTCACGGCCAGCCGCGCCAGCCTCAAGGTTGAGCGGAAGATGCGCATGTTCATGCCCAACCGTTACCTTTCGGTGGATTTCCAGAACCGGGTGCTGGCCCAGCACCGCAAGGGTGAGCGCGAGATGTTTCCGGGTGTGCCGGAGATTCTCAGCGAGGAGTCGGTGTTCGAGAACGGAGATGCCCTGATGGAGGAAATCAGGCATTTCGTCGCCTGCATCCGCGCCGGCCGAGATCCCTTGGTGTCGGGCGTCGCCGGGCGCCGGGCCCTGGCTACGGCCATCGAGATCACGCGCCTGCTCAGGGCGTGAGGACCCCGCCCGGCCTGCCGGGGCCCTCGGGTACCTGCAACTCGTCCCCTCCGGTAACCGACCTCTTCCCGCAACACAAGGAGCACCCTTCATCATGATCCCAATGGTCGATCTGAAGACCCAGTATCACCAGCTCAAAGATGAGATCGATGCCGGCCTGCTGGCAGCGCTGGAGAATACCGCCTTCGTGATGGGGCCCAACGTCCAGGCGTTCGAGCGGGAAGTCGCTGACTATCTGGGCGTGAGGCACGCCATCGGTGTGGCCAACGGTACCGAGGCCCTGCATCTGGCCCTGCTTGCCGCCGGCATTGGGCCGGGCGACGAGGTCATCACCTCCGCCTTTACCTTCATCGCCACCGCCGAGGCCATCCGCTACGTGGGAGCGACGCCGGTGTTCGTGGACATCGATCCCAGAACCTTCAACATCACCGCCGCCCGGGTCGAGGCCGCCATCACGCCGAAGACCAGGGCCATCATGCCGGTGCATCTGTTCGGCCAGCCCTGCGACATGGCGCCTCTCCTGGCCGTTGCCGAGCGGCATGGCCTGAAGCTCATCGAGGATTGTGCCCAGTCCTTCGGCGCGACCATCGGTGGGCGGCAGACCGGTGGATTCGGCCTCGCGGCCGGCTTCAGCTTCTTCCCCAGCAAGAATCTGGGCGCCTATGGCGACGGTGGTCTGGTGACAACGGATGACGATGCCATTGCCGCCCAGGTCAGGAAGCTGCGCAACCACGGTTCCGAGGTGCGCTACTACCACGATGCGATCGGCTACAACAGCCGGTTGGACGAGCTGCAGGCCGTGGTGCTGCGGGTGAAGCTGCAACACATCGACCGCTTCAATGCCGGTCGCCGCCGGGCCGCCCGGCTGTACACCGAAGGGATGGCCGATCTGCCGCTGGAAACCCCTTTCGAGGATGGCGTGGGCGTGCATGTCTATCACCAGTACACGCTGCTGACCGACCATCGCGACGCTATCATGGCCGCGCTGCAAGGTGCCGGTATCGCCTGCGCCATCTACTATCCGGTGCCGCTGCACCGGCAGAACGTGTTCGCCGATGCCTGCCGGGGTGTGGCGCTGCCGCATACCGAGGCGGTCGCGGCCCGCTGCCTGTCCTTGCCGATCTTCCCCGAACTGACGGAGGAGCAGGTGCGGGACGTGGTGCAGGCGATCCGCTCGGCCCTGAATGCCTAGCGCCGACCCGGCCATGGCTGCCGGCGGGAATCCCGTGCAGGCGGGAGCCGGTCACTCGCCGCTGGTCATGATCTCCGCCGGCGAGGCCTCCGGCGACCGCCACGGTGCCACGCTGTTCCGGGAACTCAGCCAGCTCTTGCCCGGTGTCCGGGGCGTCGGCATGGGGGCCTCGGCCATGCGCGAAGCGGGTGTCGAGCTGTGCGTCGACTCCTCGGGCATCGGTGTGATCGGTCTTGCCGAGATCCTCCGGCATTACGGGGAAATCCGTGCCGCCCTGGCGACAATGCGGCGCGCCCTGCACCAGTACCGGCCGGACCTGCTCATCTGCGTCGACTACAAGGAGTTCAACTTCCGGCTGGCGCAGACCGCCAAGGCCGCCGGCATCAGGGTGCTGTTCTATGTCAGCCCGCAGGTGTGGGCCTGGCGCCCCGGACGGGTTCGCACCTATGGCCGCATCGTCGATCACATGGCGCTCATCTTTCCCTTCGAGCTGCCCTACTACGAGGCCTATGGCGTGCCGGCCACCTATGTTGGCCACCCGCTGGCGGGCAAGGTCAAACCGGCCTTGTCCGTGGCGGCGGCCAGGCGGCAATACGACTTGCCGGGCGCGGAGGCGGGCGTGCCCGTCATCGGCCTGCTGCCGGGCAGTCGCGGCAACGAGATCAGGCGCCTGTTGCCGGTGGTCCTGGCGGCGGCCGACCGTCTGGCGGCTGAATTCGGTCAGGCCCGTTTCCTGCTCTTTCAGGCACCCTCGGTCGATGATGCTGCCCTGCAGGCGGCGCTGGCGCAGCATGCGCTGACCATTCGCGTCATCCGTGGCCAGGACTACGATGTCCTGCAATGCTGCGATGCGGTCGTGACCGTGTCGGGTACCGCCACCCTCGAAGTGGCACTGCTTGGGGTGCCCATGGCCATCGTCTACAAGCTGTCGCCGCTGAGCTACTGGCTGGGACGGCTGTTGGTCAAGGTGGCCTTCATCGGCTTGCCCAACATCCTGGCGGGCCACGGTGTGGTGCGGGAATTCATCCAGGCCGACGCCACGCCCGACAATATTGCGGCCGAGGTCCGACGCCTGCTCACGGATGCCACCTATGCGGAGCGGATGCGGACCGAGCTGCGGGCGATTCGCGAGAAACTGGGGAATCGCGACGGCTCGGCCGAGCTGGCGCGACTGGCGGCCAGACTGCTCGGCAGGGCGCCGGCATCCTGAGTGTCCCGGGCCAGCCCGTTTCGTCTCGACTTTTTTCTGACATTGGCAAGCACCGCATGAGCCGCGCATTCGTCAAGGAGCAGGATGACCAGGCCGACCGTGAAACACCGGTCCGGCCGCAGAGCCCGCACATCAATTACGTCACGCCCAGGGGGCTGGCGCTGTTGCGGCAGAAGGTCGAGGAGCTGGCTGCGGCACGCCAAACGCTGGCGGGGCGTGAGGATCTGTCCAGTCAGCCGGCGTTGCGGGAGCTGGACCGGGAGCTGGCCTATTACAGTGAGCGCCTGAGTCGGGCCGTGCGGGTCGAACCCCGGATGGCGGACGATGCCGTCCACTTTGGCGCCAGCGTGTGTGTCGAGGACGCCACGGGTGAGCGGATGACGGTGGTGATCGTCGGCGAGGACGAGGCCGATGTCGCGACCGGGCGCATCAGCTGGGTATCGCCGCTGGCGAAGGCGCTGATGAATGCCCGTGTCGGCGACGTGGTGACCTGGCGGCGCCCGGCCGGCGACAGGGAGCTGGAAATCCTGGCGATCAACGGAGGCTGACGCCGGTGAGCGCGCCTGCCGGGGTCACGCTGCGCCGGAGTCCGCGCGCCAGGCAGCTGCGCCTGGTGGTGAAACCCCAGGGAATCGAGCTGGTGATCCCGGATGGGATCGGCGAGACCCAGGCGCTGGCATTCTTCCAGCGTCATCGTGCCTGGGCCGAGCGCAAGCTGGCCGAGATCCGCGAACGCGCGGCGCGGATCGAGCCCGATGCGCCGCTGGCGCGGGGAGGCGCCGTGCCCTTTCAGGGGCAGGCGACGCCCCTGATTGTCACGCCCTCGGCATTGTCCCGGCGTCTGCAAATCCTTCGCCGCGATGATGGAGCCTTCGAAATCACGCTGCCGGCGGGGTATTCCGGCAGCGCCGAGCAGCAGGTCAGGGCAGCCCTGTTTGCCTGGATACGGCGCTGGCTGGAGGGCGAGGCGCGACGGCTGGCGTCATGGCATGGCGAGGAGCCGGGATTGCTGCCGCGAGCCATACGCATCAAGCGCATGAGCACGCGCTGGGGCAGCTGTGGCCCCGCCAACGATATCAACCTGAACTGGGTGCTGGCCTTTGCGCCGCCGGCGGTGCTGGAGTATGTCGTTGTGCATGAACTTTGCCATATCCGCCACCGCAATCATTCCGAAGCCTACTGGATGCTGGTGTCCGAGCTGTTGCCGGACTGGCCCCGCCGCCGAGCCTGGCTGAAGCAGCATGGCGTTGCGCTGTTGCGGCGATTTGCATGAGCGGTCGAGGGGCTGGCCGGGGGGCGAGATCGGTCCTCGGTTGGGTAATCACCCTGGCCTTGATCGGCCTGTTGCAGGCCTTCCTGACCCGCGGCATGGTGGATGGCGGCAGGGTGCCGGCGCTGGGCGGGCAGCAGACGGACGGGCAGGTCTTTGCCGGAATCGCGCAACTGCCCAAGCCGGCCCTGGTCTACATCTGGGCCAGCTGGTGCGGTGTCTGTCGGGCGATGCAGGGTACGCTCAACGAACTGGCCAAGACGCACGCACTCGTTACCGTGGCGACGCAGTCGGGGGATCGTGCCACCGTGTCCGCCTATATGGCCGCACACGATTTTCATGTGCCGACCCTGGTCGATGAGGATGGTCGGATCGCTCGACGGTTCGGGATTCGCGGGGTTCCGGCACTGTTCTTCATCGACCGGCAAGGCGATATCCGCTCCGTCGCGAGCGGCTATACCTCCTCCTGGGGAATCCGTCTGCGTCTCTGGTTGGCGGGCCGCCCGGCGGACGATCAGTAGCCTTCCTTCTCGATCAGGTAGCGCTGCACGGCGGACTCGTAGACTTCGGTGGAGATCTTCACGCCGTAAACCACGGTCTGGCAGTGCTCCTCGAGAATGATGCTGAGCAGGCGGAAGGCATTGCGCGGCGTCAGCTGGCGGACGATGAAGTTGGCCTTGCTGCCACCCTCTTCCTCGAACAGGTCGGCCAGGTGAATGGGCGGGCTGCCGGGCTTGCGGCCGACATTCATCCGTTTCTCGATCAGCCGGATCATGTTGTCGGGCGACCAGTTGATCGACGAGATGGTCTTGATGCGGTCGCTGCGGTAATACTTCTTGAGATCGTGCAGTTCGTAGGGCAGGAACAGGATGATGCCCAAGTTGTCGATCTGGAACAGCTGGTCGTTGAGGATGGGGGTGACCAGCTCGCGCATCTTTTCCGGATCACCCTTGATGCTGGTCGGCTCGTCGACACGGTCAACCAGCAGGTAGACGCCGGACAGCCCGAAATACCGCACCAGTTCCATGAAGCTCTTGAGCAAGGTGAAACGGTTTTCCGTGTTGCGCGGGATGCCGTGGAACTCGAACAGTCCCACGCCGATTTCCTGGATGGTCTTGACCATGCCCTCAAGGGAAACCGGTACCCCGCGGATGTGGCGGTAGATCTCGCCAGCCAGCATCTTGGCCTGCTTGTTCATGAAGAACGGCACTTTCCTCTCGTAGCTGGCGATGCCCATCAGCTTGCGCAGGGTCGCCACCTTGCTGGAAAGATCGTTGGGTGCGTAGTAGAGCGCCGCCAGCAGGAGGAATTTCTCGGCGATTTCCCGGTTGTTTTTCAGCAGGTCCTCGCGCGGCGTGTCGACGATGGTCCGGTACAGTTCCTCGATGCCCAGCTTGAGGATGTAGTCCAGATGATCGTCCAGGGTCATCTTGGTTTCACGGCCCAAGGGGATCTGCTTCTTGCGCTTGAAGAGCCGTGCCAGGGCCGACTTGTCGGCGGCATAGCCAATCGGCAGGTTGCGCGGTCGTGCCACCTCGGCCAGCAGCTCGTTGAACTCCACGTAGGAAATGACCAGCACCTGGTCGCGGTAATCGTTCAGATAGCGCTCGGTGTCGATGCGCATCGACGATTTGCCGGCGCCGCGAATGGCGAAAATCACATAGGGGCTGGGTTTGTCGATATGGAGCAGCACCGATCGCAGGGAGGTGTTCTCCACCATCGAGGTTTGCAGGTAGGGATCCCGGTCGGCGTCGAAGATGACGAAGGGATTGTGTTCAAACTGCCAAACCTGCAGCCACTCTTTGATTTCCATGAAGCTCTCGATGGGATGGTTTAGGTTTTGGGCTGTTGAACGCCTCTAGCTCTCTTGGGGAAGCCTTGATGTCCGGGATCGGCAGTCGCGCTCGTCGGTCGGGAAATTGCGCATCCAGCAATTTTCGGCGGGGAACTATATCATAGTTAGAATTGGCCCCAAGGCCCCGTCTTCCCGCTGTGGATGACGGTCGTCGGGGGTCCGCCGGGACGGGTGCCGGGGCGCTTGCGCACCGGCCGGACACCTTGGATTCTCCCACAAGTCGCGACGAGCATGACCGAGCCTGACCTGCACGAAACCACGCCGACAGAGGGGCTGCGCGAGCTCTCCGCCGAGGGTGTCCAGCCAAGCTGGACACCGCTGTACTGGTTCGTTGGCGCGCTGACGGTGCTGATCGTACTGGGCGAATTCTTCCTCGATATCGTGCTGGAGGTCATCGAGACCTTGTGGCTGGTGCTCATCGAGGCACCCGAGGAGATGCTGGAGGATCTGCTGGCCGACTGGCTCAAGCAGCACTTCCCCCAGGATGCCCATCGCTACTCCGAGGTGACAACGGCGATCGGGCTCACGCCGTTGAAGATCGTCCTCATCCTTCTGGCCGTCCGCTGGGGCTGGCGGTACGGCCGCCGGACGCTCTGGCCGCGACTCAAGCGCTGGGCCGGGCTTCGCTACTTGGAAGTCCGGCTGGCCTGGGGCGAACTGGCCTGGCCCTACCGGCTGCTGGCGGGCCTCATCCTGCTGGGGCTGCTGGTCATCCTGATCTGATGCCGGCGCCGGTGTCTCAGCCAGGCTTTCGATTGTTACCCTGGAAAACCCGAGTTATCCACCCATCCTCACGAGGTTGTATCGATGTCGCAGTTCGAACAGGTCAGTGTCGTCAAGAAATCCAATGTGTACTTCGATGGCAAGTGCGTCAGCCATACCGTGCTGTTCGCCGATGGCAGCCGCAAGACCCTGGGCGTGATCTTTCCCTCGATCCTGACTTTCAGCACGGCGGCGCCGGAAGTGATGGAGGTTGTGGCCGGCCGCTGCCGCGTTCGCCTGGATGGCGAGACGGGCTGGCAGGCGTACGGCGCCGGCCAATCGTTCAGTATTCCGGGCAACAGCCGTTTTGATATCGAGACCATCGAGTTGCTGGACTACGTCTGCCACTTCGGCGAGTGACTCCAGACGGCCCATCGGGCGTGGCCTAGCGCCGGGATTTTGCCGGTGTCGCCGGTGAAGCCGCCTGGCGTGCGCTGGCCTTGGGGCGGGGCGGCGTCCGTGCCGGTGCCGTGGTCGATTCCACCGTCGCTTCCGACCGCATGGCGTCCCGGTGGCGGTGCTGCTGGTGCCAGACTTCCAGATGGGTCAATGCCGTGTTGAGCTCGGACGGCGACAGTTGTTCGGCCAGTTGCTGGCGCGGCGTCCTGGCCTCGTCCTTGCCGAGTTCGCCGGCGACCGAATACCAGAGATAGGCCTCGGACCGGTTGGCGCCGACGCCGTCACCCTGCCGATACATTTCCGCCAGAATCAGGGCGGCGTCGGCGTTTCCCGCATCGGCCGCCTGGCGGAACCAGCGCGCGGCCTCGGCGTGGTCCTCCTGCGCACCCAGCCCGTAGAAGTGCATGAGCCCCAGCTTGCCCAAGGCCACCGGCTGTCCCGAGCGGGCGGCCTTCTCATACCATTGGTGGGCGTTTTCGTAGCTTTGCTCCACGCCCAGTCCGCGCATGTACAGGTTGCCGAGGTTGACCTGGGCGTCCGGATCCCCGCGCGTTGCCAGTGGGCGGAATTCTGCCAGGGCCCGGTCCCAGTCGCCAGCCTCGACCGCAGCCATGCCCTTGGCGAAATCGGCCGCAGCGAGTCCGGTGGCCAGGAAAAGTCCCGCTAGCCCCGGCCAGAACGGTGCGCATCGCATCAGTCGCCCTCCAGGGTCAGGACGAGCTTGCCGAAGTGTTGCCCACTGGCCAGGTAACGGTGGGCGTCGTCGGCGCCGGCGAGGGGGAAGCGGCGATCGAGCACGGCGCGCAGCTGGCCGTCGCACACCCAGGGCCAGACACGTTTCCGGATGACCGCGGCCAGCCGGACCTTTTCCGCCAGCGAGCGCGAGCGCAGGGTCGAGCCGGTGATCGTCAGCCGCCTGAGCAGGATCGGCAGGAGGTTGATCTCGGCCCTGGGGCCGCCCTGCACGGCGATCAGGGACAGGCGTCCGCCGGGCGCCAGGATGGCCAGATGGTCCTTGAGAGAGGGGCCGCCGACGATGTCCAAGATGACGTCGACGCCTCTGCCCTCCGTCAGCTCGAGCACCCGCGTCCTGAGGTCATCGTGCCGGTAATCGATGGCTTTGGCGCCCAGCCGCTCGCAGGCCGCGCATTTTTCGGCGCCGCCCGCCGTCGCCATGACCTGCGCCCCGGCCAGCCGCGCCATCTGGATCGCGGTGGTGCCGATGCCGCTGCCACCGCCCTGGATCAGCAGGGTTTCGCCGGTCCGCAGCCCGCCGCTCTCGAAGACATTGGCCCAGACGGTGAACAGGGCCTCCGGCAGCGCGGCCGCTTCCGCGAGGGGTACGCTGTCCGGCACCGGCAGGCACAGCGCGGCGGCGGCGCGGACATACTCGGCATAGCCACCGCCCGGCAGCAGCGCGGCGACGCGCTCGCCGACGGCTGGCTGGTGGACGCCGGGGCCGGTCATGACCACCGTGCCCGCGACCTCGAGTCCCGGCGTGGCCGGTGTGCCCGGCGGAGGCGGATAAAGCCCCCGGGCCTGCATGATGTCCGCCCGGTTGACGCCCGCCGCCGCAACCCAGATCAGGACCTCGTCGGGTCCGGGCACCGGCACGGGTTCGTCCCGGCACGCCAGGGCATAGTGCTCGCCGGGCAAGTCGACGGCCACGGCGCGCATGCGTGCAGGGATGGCGGGTACCGGCATGGATGTCCGCTCAGGCTTTGCGGGGATGCAGGACCGTGTTGCGCGGCGGCGCGGAGGTGTCGGTCTCCGGATGGTCGAGCGTGAAGTGCAGCCCGCGGCTCTCCTTGCGCATCAGGGCGCAGCGGATGATCAGCTCGGCGACGATGACCAGGTTGCGCAGTTCCAGCAGGTCGTTGGTCACGCGGAAGTTGCCGTAGTATTCGGCGATTTCCTGCTTCAGCAGTTCCACCCGCCGCAAGGCTCGCTGCAGGCGCTTGTCGGTGCGGACGATGCCGACATAATCCCACATGAAGCGGCGGATTTCGTCCCAGTTGTGGGCCACCACCACCTCCTCGTCCGAATCCGTCACCTGGGACTCGTCCCAGTCCGGCAGGGGCGGTGGCGGCGGGCGCTGGTGCAGGTTGGCCTGGATGTATTCCGCGGTCTGCCTGGCAAACACCAGGCACTCCAGCAGCGAGTTGCTGGCCATGCGGTTGGCGCCGTGCAGGCCGGTGCAGGCGGCTTCGCCGATCGCCAGCAGTCCCGCCACGCTGGTGCAGCCGCGATGGTCGCTCAGGATGCCGCCGCAGGTGTAATGCGCGGCCGGCACGACCGGGATCGGATCGCGGGTGATGTCGATGCCGAGTTCCAGGCAGCGCGCATGAATGGTCGGAAAATGCTGGACGATGAAGTCGGCCGGCCGGTGGGAAATGTCCAGGAACACGCAGTCGGCGCCCAGCCGCTTCATCTCGTGGTCGATGGCGCGGGCGACGATGTCGCGCGGGGCCAGCTCGGCGCGCGGGTCGAAGCGCTGCATGAATGGCGTGCCGTCGCGCAGCAGCAGGCGCCCGCCTTCGCCGCGCACCGCCTCCGAGATCAGGAAGGAGCGGGCATGCGGGTGGTACAGACAGGTCGGGTGGAACTGGATGAATTCCAGGTTGGCCACGCTGGCGCCGGCCCGCCAGGCCATGGCGATGCCGTCGCCGGTGGCGATGTCCGGGTTGCTGGTATAGAGGTAGACCTTGCTGGCGCCACCCGAGGCGATCACGACGAAGCGGGCGCGGAAGGTTTCCACCTGCTGGGTCTGGCCGTTCAGGACGTAGGCGCCCAATACCCCGAGGTCGCCGAGGCCCAGTTTCGCTCCCGTGATCAGGTCGATGGCGTTGTGGTACTCGAACAGGTGGATGTTGGGGTGTTCGCGCGCGCGTCGTTCCAGCGAGGTTTCCACGGCCCGCCCGGTGGCATCGGCCGCATGGACGACCCGCCGATGGGTATGCCCACCCTCGCGGGTGAGGTGCAGCTGATGCATGCCGCTGTCGGATGCGACTTCCGTGAAGGCAACGCCCTGGTCCAGCAGCCAGTCGATGCAGGCCTTGCCGTGCGAAACGACCAGCCGGACCGTGTCCGGATCACAGAGGCCGGCGCCGGCCTCGAGCGTGTCCTGGATGTGCGATTCGATCGAATCCTCGGCGTCGAGAACCGCCGAGATGCCGCCCTGCGCATAGAGGGTGTTCGATTCGATCAGTGCCGTCTTGGAGATGACGGCGACCGAAATCTGGTCGGCGAGCCGCAACGCAAGGCTCAGCCCGGAGGCACCGCTGCCTATGATGAGAACGTCGTACCAGGGGGAGGGCATGCGCGCGGTCGCTGGATGAATCGGAATTTCATCGTACTGTAAAAAAAAATCCCCGGCCATCGTCGGGGCGAGGGGCGGGGCGTCCCCGTGGCGGCGGTTTCGATTGAATGGCAGGCAACAAACAAAGATAATGACGCATTCGTTGCCATGCTCAACCCTGTCAGGGTCCGGAACGCGCTGGACCATTCCGGGTGATCGGCCGGCTGTCCAGCAGGCTTTGTGCTGAAACACCTCGGCGACACACCAAAATCAACGGGCTCATTTAGGTCAGGAAGGTTTCCCGGATGGGAGAGGAACTCGACGAGGAACTGGTCAGACGTGTTCAGCAGGGTGACAAGAAGGCCTTCGACAGCCTGGTTCGCAAATACCAGTACAAGATCGCGCAACTCATCAATCGCTATATCAAGGACCAGCACGAGGCGCTGGATGTCGCGCAGGAGACCTTCATCAAGGCTTATCGCGCCTTGCCGGGGTTTCGCGGGGACAGCGCCTTCTACACCTGGCTGTATCGAATCGCGATCAATACGGCCAAGAATCACCTCTCGATGCGCAGCCGTCGCCCCACGGATGACGAGATCGAGATCGAGGACGCGGAACAATTTGAATCGGGGGGGCGTCTCAGAAACTACGAGACACCCGAGGGGATGCTGCTGACCGAGGAAATCGCGGCTGCCATTCAGGATGCCCTCAGGAAGCTGCCGGAAGAGCTGCGCATGGCCATCTCGCTCAGGGAGTTCGACGGCTTGAGCTACGACGAGATTGCCAAGGTCATGGGGTGTCCCGTGGGTACTGTCAGATCGCGAATTTTCCGGGCGCGCGAAGCCATCGACAAGCGCCTCGAACCCTTGATTAGGTGAACGACCATGAACAACGACATGCAAGAAAACTTGAGCGCGTACCTGGACGATGAGCTGGGTTACCACGAATCGCTGGGCGTCATGTCCCGCGTGCAGGCGGACCCGCAGGTCGCGGCCAAGCTGTACCGCTACGCGGTTGCCCGCGAACTGATGCGCTCCTCCTCCGCCCTGGTGCCGGATGCGGGGTTCGCCGACCGTGTGCAGGCGGCTCTGGCGGACGAACCGGTCGTGCTCGCGCCGCGCAGCTGGCGGTCCCGCTACCGCGAGAAGGTCACGACGCTGGCGTTGGCCGCCTCGGTGGCGGCGCTGGCCCTGCTGGTGGGGCGCTCCATCAGTCAGCATGCGCCCTGGCAGGGCGGAGAAATGCTGGCGCAGGCCCCGCTCAGTGCGCCAGTCGTCAGGGCCGGCGTGGACCCGGACTTGCAGGACTTCGTCGCCCTGCACAACGAATCCACCTATCTTTCGGGCGCCCAGGGCATGCTGCCTTCGGTCCGGCTGGTAAGCGGTCAGTCCGGACATTGAGTCATTCGGGAACCTTCCACGTGATGCGCGGGCTGCCAAAACAATCCCGAGGAACCTTTCTGGGCCTCATGCTGGTGCTGATCCCCCTGTGGGCACTGGCCGGAGAAGATCACGCCGCAGCACCGGCATCCGGCCTGGAGTGGCTGGCCGGCATGCGCAAGGCGGCCAGCACACTGACCTATCAGGGCGTGGTCGCCTACATCAAGGACCAGCAGGTCGACAGCTTCAAGCTCTACCATCAGGTCCGGGACGGGCATGAACAGGAGCGACTGGTCGCCATGAACAGCCCCTACCGCGAGGTGGTTCGCACGGACGGCAACCTGGCCCGCTACACGGGGGAGAACCAGCGGGTGGTGGTCGAGACCAAGCCCGCCAGCCAGTCCGTCCTGATCAACCTTCCCGAGGACTCGGCAACCCTGGAACGCCTCTATCGCGTTCACCTGCGGGGCCGGGAATATGTCGCCGGGGCACTGACCCAGGTGGTTGCCCTGGAGCCGAAGGATGGCTACCGCTACAGCCGCCTCCTGTGGATCGACACCGAAACCTGCCTGCCGCTCAAGCTGGACGTGCTGAACGAGGATGGCCAGTCGGTCGAGCAGATGGTCTTCACCACCATCGACACCCGGAACCCGATCGCCCCGGAGGATTTGCAGCCCTCGTCCCGGACGCAATCCGCCGTGACCCAGGTCAGCCACCGTGAGGCGCGGCCGCTGGAGAGCCTCAACTGGTCGCTGCGCCGGGTGCCGGAGGGCTTCCAGATTGTCTCCTATTCCCTGTTCATGCGGCCTCCGGCCAACCAGCCCATCGAACATGTCTTGCTGAGCGATGGCTTCTCGACCGTCTCCGTGTATATCGAGAAGCGCGGCAATCCCGTCAATGCCGGCGCTTACCGGCTGGGCGCCGTCAACGTTGAGACCGCCGCCCTGAGCGACCATGTCGTGACGGTGATGGGCGAAGTGCCGGCCAAGACCGTAGGGCTCATCGCCAGCGGCATACAGCCGAAGGCGCCGGCGCCCTGATTCCCGGGGCCCGGAGTCTCCCTGACAACCTGCCGGTCGATGGACAGCCGTTCGATCCCGTATTTCCATAGCCCTCCTTCCGTGCCTCTCCAGAGCTACCCTACTATGCCTAAAGCCCACTGGTCCCGAGTCCTGCTGCTGGTGTCCGTGACGCTGTTCGCGCCTTTCGGACAGGCGCAGCTTCCCGACTTTACCGCCCTGGTCGAGCAGAACAATGCTGCCGTGGTCAACATCAGCACGACCCAGAAAGTGGCGGCCAACGATTTGCAGCCGCAGCTTCCCGAGGGCATGGAAATTCCCGAAGGAACACCTTTCGATGACCTGTTGCGACGCTATTTCGGCGAAGGCGTGCCCGGCATGCCGGGAGGACCCGGCGGACCTGGCGGGCCTGGCGGCGAGCCGAGCGAGTCCAAGTCGCTGGGGTCGGGGTTCATCATTTCGCCGGACGGCTACATCATCACCAATCATCATGTGATCAAGGATGCCGACGAGGTTGTCGTCCGGCTCCAGGATCGCCGCGAGCTGGTGGCCCGTATCGTCGGTTCCGACAAGCGCAGCGACATTGCCCTGCTGAAGGTCGAGGCCAGGGAACTGCCGGTGGTGAAACTGGGTTCCTCCGAGGATCTCAAGGTCGGTGAGTGGGTCCTGGCGATTGGTTCGCCGTTCGGCTTCGATCACTCCGTGACCGCCGGCATCGTCAGCGCCAAGGGCCGCAGCCTGCCGAGCGACAATTACGTGCCGTTCATCCAGACCGACGTGGCCATCAATCCCGGCAATTCCGGCGGGCCCCTGTTCAATCTGGACGGTGAGGTGGTCGGCGTCAATTCGCAGATCTATAGCCGCACCGGCGGCTTCATGGGGCTGTCCTTCGCCATCCCCATGGATGTGGCCATGCAGGTGGTCGAACAGCTCAAGAGCCAGGGCAAGGTATCCCGTGGCTGGCTGGGTGTGCAGATCCAGGATGTGACGCGGGAGTTGGCCGAATCCTTCGGCATGAAAAAGCCGCAGGGCGCGCTGGTGGCCAAGATTCTGCCCAAGAGCCCGGCCGAGACGGCCGGGCTGCAGATCGGCGACATCATCGAGGCGTTCAACGGGCGCGAGATCGAATCCTCCGCCGCGTTGCCGCCGATGGTCGGCGCCACCAAGATCGGCGAGACCGCCAAACTCAAGGTGCTGCGGCAGGGCAAGAGCATGGAGGTGCCGATCAAGATCGGCATGCTGCCCGACGAGGAGCCACCGGCAGCCGGTGGCGCCGAGGAAAGCGGTGCCGGCAACAAGGTCGAACGCCTGAACGTCACCCTTGCCGACCTGACCGACGCGCAGCGCGAGCAGCTGGAACTGCCCAAGACCGGCGGGGCCCTGATCACCGGCGTGAAGCCGGGACCTGCCGCCGAGGCCGGCATCCGTCGCGGCGACGTCATACTCCGCGTGCAGGATCAGCCGGTCCGCGATGCCAAGCACCTGGCCGACCTGGTCAACGGCCTGCCCAAGGGCAAGACCGTCGCCGTGCTGGTGCAGCGCCGGGCTGGCTCGCAGTTCCTTGCCATCAAGCTGAAGGATTGAGCCGGTGGCGGATCAACAGCACATACGCAACTTTTCCATCATCGCCCACATCGATCATGGCAAATCGACCCTGGCGGATCGCTTCATCCAGACCTGCGGCGGCCTGAGCGAGCGCGAAATGTCGGCGCAGGTGCTCGATTCCATGGACATCGAGCGCGAGCGCGGCATCACCATCAAGGCGCAGAGCGTGACCCTGGCGTACCAGGCTCGGGATGGCGAAACCTATCAGCTGAACCTGATCGATACGCCCGGGCATGTGGACTTCTCCTATGAGGTGTCGCGTTCCCTGGCTGCCTGCGAGGGCGCCTTGCTGGTCGTCGACGCGGCCCAGGGCGTGGAGGCGCAGAGCGTCGCCAACTGCTACACCGCGATCGAGCAGGGGCTGGAAGTCATCCCCGTGCTCAACAAGATCGATCTGCCCTCGGCCGAGCCGGAGCGGGTCTGCACCGAGATCGAGGAGATCATCGGCGTGCCGGCGGACGAGGCCCTGAAGATCAGCGCCAAGACCGGTCTCGGCGTCGACGAACTGCTGGAGCAACTGGTCGCCAAGGTGCCGCCGCCCAAGGGCGACCCCGCCGCACCCTTGCAGGCCTTGATCATCGATTCCTGGTTCGACAATTACCTGGGTGTGGTGTCGCTGGTGCGGGTGGTCAACGGCTCGATCCATCGCAAACAGAAAATCCTGCTGATGTCGACCGGCAAGAGTCATCTGGCCGACAGGCTGGGGGTATTCACGCCCAAGTCGCTGAACAAGGAGACACTGGAGACGGGCGAGGTCGGCTTCGTCATCGCTGGTATCAAGGACATCTTCGGCGCACCGGTGGGCGACACCATCACCGCCGCCGATCAGCCCTGCGCGGAACCCCTGCCCGGCTTCCAGCAGGTACAGCCGCGCGTGTTTGCCGGACTCTATCCGGTGGACTCCGACGACTACGAGGATCTGCGCGAGGCGCTGAACAAGCTGCATCTCAACGACGCGGCGCTGCACTACGAGCCGGAGACCTCCCAGGCGCTGGGCTTCGGCTTCCGCTGCGGGTTCCTCGGCATGCTGCACATGGAGATCATCCAGGAGCGGCTGGAGCGCGAGTATGACCTCGACCTGATCACCACCGCGCCGACCGTGGTCTACGAGGTACTGAAGACCGACGAGACGACGATCGAGATCGACAATCCGTCCAAGCTGCCGCCACCTAACGAGATCGTCGAGATCCGCGAGCCGATCATCGAGGCCAACATCCTGGTGCCGCAGGACTATCTGGGCAACGTCATCAGCCTGTGCATCGAGAAGCGCGGCGTGCAGCGGCGCATGCAGTTCATGGGCGGCCAGGTAGCCATCAGTTTCGAGCTGCCGCTCAGCGAAGTGGTGCTGGATTTCTTCGATCGGCTGAAATCCGTGAGTCGTGGCTTCGCTTCCTTCGACTATGAGTTTTTGCGCTTTCAGGCGGCGCCCCTGGTCAAGCTGGACATCCTCATCAACACCGAGCGGGTCGACGCCCTGTCCCTGATTGCCCACCGTGATATCAGCCAGACCCGCGGCCGCGATCTGGTCGAGCGCATGAAGGATCTGATTCCGCGGCAGATGTACGAGGTGGCCATCCAGGCGGCGATCGGCTCCAAGATCATCGCCCGCTCCACGGTCAAGGCCATGCGCAAGAACGTCCTCGCCAAGTGTTATGGCGGCGACATCACCCGCAAGAAAAAGCTGCTGGAAAAACAGAAGGCCGGCAAGAAGCGCATGAAGCAGGTGGGCAAGATCGACATTCCCCAGGAAGCCTTCCTGGCCGTGCTGCGCGTCAACAAGGACTCATAGATGGACTACGATTTTTCCTTCTTCCTGGTGCTGGGGACCTTTGTCACCGGCATCGTCTGGGGTGTGTATGCGCTGATGCAGCGTTACCGGCTGGTCGAGGCAGGGCAGCCTGAGCCGGTACTGGTGGAATACGCGCGGTCCTTCTTTCCGGTGGTGCTGATCGTGCTGCTGCTGCGGTCCTTCCTGGTCGAGCCGTTCCGCATCCCCTCCGGATCCATGATGCCGACGCTGCTGGTGGGCGACTTCATCCTCGTCAACAAATTCACCTACGGCGTGCGCCTGCCGGTACTGAACACCAAGATCATCGAAAATGGCGCGCCCGAGCGCGGCGATATCGTCGTGTTCCGCTTTCCCAAGGATCCGACCGTCGACTACATCAAGCGCGTGATCGGCCTGCCGGGAGACCGCATCGGCTATTACAACAAGCAGGTCTTCGTCAACGGCACCGCCATCAAGCAGACGCCGCTGGGCGTCTATTCGGGTGGCAGCCAGGGCGGCAGCATGGACGGCGAGGCCCTGTTGAACGAGGAGCTTGGCGCGGTCCATCACGACATCCTGGTTCGGGCTGGCGAACCCTCGGCCCGCGAGGGTGAGTTCGTGGTGCCGGAGGGGCACTATTTCGTCATGGGTGATAACCGGGACAACAGCAACGACAGCCGCTTCTGGGGTGCCGTGCCCGAGGCCAACCTGGTCGGGCGCGCATTCTTCATCTGGATGAGCTGGGATTCCGGCAAGCCCGGCATCGCCTTCAACCGCATCGGCACCATCCTGGAATGAGTGACCGTTCGCCCGGTCGGCGACAGGCGGGTGTCACCCTGACCGGCTTTCTGCTGCTGGCGGCCGTGGCCGCCCTGGTCGGCAAACTCTTGTTGAGCCTGCTACCGGTCTACCTCGACCATTTCAAGGTCGTGGCGGCTCTGGAGTCGCTGCAGGCCCAGCCGGACTGGCCGTCGCGTTCGCGGGAGGAAGTCCTCGCCACGCTGCAGAAGCGCTGGGAGGTCGATTCCGTCACCTACGTGACAGCACCCGATGTGACGATCAGCAGCGAGGGTCGCCTGACCCGGGTGCGCATCGCCTACGATGTCGCTCGTCCGTTTATCCGCAACATCGAACTGCTCGTCCATTTCGATGACGCGATCGAGGCGGAACCGCGTTGACGCACGAACCCGAAAAGCTGGCCCGCAAGCTGGGCCTCCGGTTCTCCGATCCGGACCTGGTCCGGCGCGCGCTCACCCACCGCAGTGCGGCGGCGGACAACAACGAGCGGCTGGAGTTTCTTGGTGACTCGGTGCTGGGATTCGTCATCGCCGAGCGGCTGTACCAGAAGTTTTCCGGTGCCGATGAAGGTGTCCTGAGCCGTTTGCGGGCCACGCTGGTCAACCAGACCGCGCTCGCCAACATCGCCCGGCAGCTGCACCTGGGCGACCATCTCATCCTGGGCTCCGGCGAACTCAAGAGCGGCGGCTATCGGCGGGATTCCATCCTTTCGGACGCGCTGGAGGCGCTGATCGGCGCCTTGCTGCTGGATCAGGGCATGGATGCCTGCCGGACGTGGATACTCAAGCTGTTTGCCGAGCAGATCGAGGGACTGTCCATCCGCGACTGGAAGAAGGATCCGAAGACCCGCCTGCAGGAATCCATGCAGGCCCGCGGCCTGCAATTGCCCATGTACACGCTGCGCTCGGTCGTGGGCCAGCCGCATGACCAGAGCTTCGTGGTGGAATGCCGGGTATCGCTGACCGAGGAGACCTGCGAGGGGCGGGGTTCCTCGCGCAAGCGGGCGGAGCAGGCCTCTGCCGAGAAGATGCTGGCCAAGCTGGCCGAGGAATTCGGCCTCAAGACCTGAGCCTTGCCAGCCGCTCAGGGAGCTGGCGGCAGCGTCAGGACGCCGCCGATATCCTCGTTCAGCTCGAGCAGGGTCATGCAGGTGGATGGGGCATTGCCCGTGCTGTAGCGGTAGCGACGCTGTTCGGCGAGGTTGAGGTGACTGATGCCGGGCAGGGGCTCGCTGATGTCGCCCTCGAAGGTTTCGGCGATGGCTGGCGGATTGCGCCTGGCCGGCGTGTAGCGGCGCGCGGCCAGCAGTATGCCCTGGCCACCCGGATAGCCGCCGATGCCGTTGAGCGTGAGCCAGTCGCCGTCGGGTTTGAGCAGAACCCGGTCACCTTCCTGCACATAGCGACCGGCGTTGATGACGTTGCCGGGCGGGAAGCTCAAGGCATAGGTTCCATCCGCGCGGAACGCCAGGCTGCCGCGGGCACCGTTCACGCTGCTGGCGGTGCGCTTCGCGGCGTTGGGGCAGGTCTTCTTCAGCACGAGATCGGTGTTCATCTTCACTGGCCACTGGGTTCCCGCCAGGACGGGGTCGGCGCTGGCAGCTTGCGGATTCAGCAGCCACGAGGCGGCGAGCGCGAGGACGAGACGTTGCATGGTTTCTCCGTAGGCATTCAGGGGTCTGCGCAGGCTGCCGGATGGCCGCCAGGGCAAGATGTTAGGGGCGGGTTCCGGATGGGTCCAGCATCAGAATGCTCATGTCCGGTCGGGTGGTATCCCGGGGCAAGCGTCCTGCCCGTCTTCTGGCGTCGGCGGTGGTTGCGGCGGAGGGGGGTGGATGCAGCCGTGCTATGCTCTGATTCATGCGCAGCAGCCACCTCTGCACCCACACACATTCTGGAATCAACACAGTGAGCCATAGCTTGAACGCGGGGTTGCAAGCATGAAAGCGGGATTTGTCGCCCTCGTCGGTCGGCCGAACGTCGGCAAGTCGACCCTGCTGAATCATCTGGTCGGGCAGAAGATCAGCATCACCTCTCGGCGGCCCCAGACCACGCGGCACCGGATTCATGGCATCAAGACTACCGAGGCGGGGCAGGCGGTCTATGTCGATACCCCCGGCATCCATGCGAGCGAGAAGCGGGCCATGAACCGTTATCTCAACAAGACCGCCGGTTCGGCGCTGGGCGATGTCGACCTGGTCGTCTGGCTGATCGATCGCGCCGGCTGGCTGCCGGAGGATGAACTGGTGCTGAAGCGGATCAAGGCCGCCGGTGTGCCGGTGATCCTGGCGATCAACAAGATCGACCGGCTGGAGGACAAGGATGCGCTCCTGCCCTTCCTGCAGCAGGCCGCCGCCAGCCATAATTTCGCGGCCATGATCCCGTTTTCGGCGCTCAAGGGTACCAATCTGGAGACACTGGACCGCACCATCATGGACCTGCTGCCGGAGGGTGATCCGATTTTCCCCGAGGATCAGGTTACCGACCGCTCCATGCGCTTCATGGCCGCCGAGATCGTCCGCGAGAAGCTGCTGCGGGCGCTGGGACAGGAAGTCCCGCATGCCATCACCGTCGAGATCGAGCAGTTCCGGCAGGACGGCGCGCTGACCCGCATCAGCGCCCTGATCTGGGTCGAGCGCCCGGGCCAGAAGGCCATCGTCATCGGCAAGCAGGGCGAAGTGCTCAAGAAGGTCGGCGAGCGTGCCCGCCATGATCTGGAGCGCATGCTGGAGGGCAAGGTGTTCCTGCAGCTGTGGGTCAAGGTCAAGGAAGGCTGGTCCGATGACGAACGGGCCTTGCGGAGCCTCGGCTACGCGGATTGAGCGGGGTGGAACGGGAAGGGTTCGAGCGGGCGCTGGTCCTGCATGTGCGGCCCCACCGGGAAACCAGTCTCCTGGTCGAGGCGCTGACCGAGCGGCATGGCCGGGTGCGCTGCCTGGCCAGGGGCGCACGCCGGGGCCGGCATCCGCAATCGCATATCCTGCGGCCGCTGAATCCGGTCCGGCTGGGCTGGCTGGGGCGAGGCGAACTGCCGCTGCTGACCCAGGTCGAGGCCGCCGAGCCGGCTCTTCCGTTGCAGGGCCGGGCGCTCTATTGCGGGTTCTACATCGGCGAGCTGTTGCACCGCCTGTTGCCGCTGGGCGATCCGCAGCCCATGGTTCTGGCCCTGAGCCTGGAGGTCCTGGTCCGGCTGGCAGCCGGCGATGACGAAGCGGGCTGTCTGCGGCACTTCGAACTGGCCCTGCTGGAGGCGCTCGGTTACGGACTGCAGCTGGATACCGACGCCGAGGGCCTGCCGATCCAGGCCGGGCGGCGCTATCGCTATCACCCGGAGCAGGGTGCGCTGGCGGCGTCCGCCAACCAGCCGGATGCCGTCGCCGGCGGCACGCTCCTGGCCCTGTGGCAGCGGGCGCCCCTGAGCGCCGGCCAGCAGGGCGAGGCCAAGCGCCTGATGCGCGCCGTCATCCAGCACCATCTGGACGGCCGACCGCTGAAAAGCCGCGAACTCTTTCAATCAGACCCGACCCGATACCGACGTGCAGACTAGATCGCCCATCTACCTAGGCCTCAACATCGATCACATCGCCACGGTCCGCCAGGCGCGGGGAACCCGGTACCCCGAGGTTGTCCATGCCGCGCTCCTGGCCGAACAGGCCGGCGCGGATGGCATCACCGCGCACCTGCGGGAAGACCGGCGCCATATCCAGGACCGCGACATCTACCTGCTGGCGAGCCTCTTGCAGACCCGCCTGAACCTGGAGATGGCGGTGACGGACGCGATGGTCGAAATCGCCCTGGCGGTGCGGCCGGGCGCCTGCTGCCTGGTCCCGGAAAAGCGCGCGGAGCTGACCACCGAAGGTGGCCTGGATGTCGCCGGCAATTTCCCGCGTATCGCGTCGGCCTGCCGGCAGCTAGGCGCCGCCGGCGTCGAGGTGTCGCTGTTCATCGATGCCGAGCCGCACCAGATCGAGGCCTCCCACCAAGCGGGCGCGCCGGTGATCGAACTGCATACGGGCCACTATGCCGATGCGGCCACTCCCGAAGCCGCCATGGCCGAGCTCGATCGCCTGCGCCAGGCCGCCGAGCAGGCCGCCGGTCTGGGGCTGAGCGTGAACGCCGGCCATGGCCTGCACTACCACAATGTTGCCGGGATTTGCCGCATCCCGCAGTTTCGCGAACTCAACATCGGCCATGCCATCATCGCCCGGGCGCTGTTCTCCGGGCTGGAGCAGGCCGTGCGCGACATGAAGGCCATCATGCAGACGGCCCGGTCGGCCATTTGATTGACCCCCGCCCGGGCTTCTGGGATAGTTGACCATTCAATGGGTACTCGGAGACCGCACGGCTTTTCCGGCGAGGCAACCCAATGGCGCGCCAGACCGCGTCCTCCGCGGGTGCGGAGATCCGGTTCTGGACCCTGCGCCGTCACTGCCGCGCCGTCCCGCGAACTGCGCCGTCCTCAAAGGCATGCCTGAACCACGTCACCAGTCTGAAGCCGCGGGCCATCGCCCCGTGCGCCATCTGTCGGCGCCGCGCCTGGCGGCACCTGCCCGGAGCTTCCGGGCCTTTGCCCTGGGCTTGCTGGTCCTGTTCGCGCTGCTCGGCCTGCTGTATCAGTTCCATACCCAGCTGGACACGCTGGAGGCGCGCCTGCTGAGCCAGCCGGCCGGTGGCGAGCGGCTGCAGGCCATGGGCCGGCAGATGGGCGTCCTGCGCGAGCGGCTGCACGGACTCATGGCCGACTCCGTGGAGATGCGGCTGAAGTCGCTTGAGCGCAGCCTGTCCTCGGGCAGGATCAATGCCGAGGATCTGGCCTTGTTCCAGACGCTGCAACAGGATCTCAAGGCGCTGGAAAGCTACAGCGAGGCGTATGGTCCCGCCGGCCTCGACGATGCCGGCCGCGAGCATCCCCGCTACCAAGCGGCGGGCGCCGTGGCGGCGGTCGTCAGCCAGAGCGAGCTGCTGCGGGAAATCTCGCGCCTGCGCCTGTTGCTGTATCTCTGCCTGACCGGACTGGTTGCCGGTGGCGGTTTCCTGGCCGCCCGCTCCTGGCTCGCCCATCGCGCCACGCCGGCGCTCAAGAACCCCGCGCGCCCGCGCACCGCCCTGCTGCCCCGGAACCGGCGCACCGGCTGATTCCCCCAGAGCACCCGGCCATCGGCCGGTGGGCGCCGCATCGACAAACGCAACGCCAGGCTGTGTTGAATTCCCCCGCCATCGAGGCCAGCGGCCTCTCCCGGCGCCTTTGCGTGGCGCCCATGCTCGACTGGACCGACCGGCATTGCCGCTATTTCCTGCGACGGATCGCGCCGCAGGTCTTGCTGTACACGGAGATGGTGACCACCGCCGCCATCCTGCACGGCAATCGCGAGCACCTGCTGGGCTTCGATCCCGACGAGCAGCCGCTGGCCCTGCAACTCGGCGGCAGCGACCCCGCCGATCTGGCCGCCTGCGCGCGGATAGGCGAGGCCTGGGGCTACCGGGAAATCAATCTCAACGTCGGCTGCCCCAGCGACCGTGTCCAGCAGGGGCGCTTTGGCGCCTGCCTCATGGCCGAGCCGGAACTGGTTGCCGACTGCGTCGCGGCCATGCGGCAGGCGGTGTCGGTCCCGGTGACCGTCAAGACGCGCATCGGCATCGACGCGCGCGATTCCTACGAGGAACTGGCTCATTTCGTGGCCACCGTGGCCGCCGCTGGCTGCCAGACCTTCGTCATCCATGCCCGCAAGGCCTGGCTGAGCGGCCTTTCGCCCCGCGAGAACCGCGAGATTCCGCCGCTGCGCTACGACATGGCCGCCGCGCTCAAGCGCGATTTTCCCGGGCTGGAGATCGTGCTCAATGGCGGCATCCAGAACCTCGACGAGGCGGCCCGCCACCTCGAGACCTTCGACGGCGTGATGATCGGCCGCGCCGCCTACCACAACCCCTATCTGCTGGCGGAAGCCGGCAGGCTGTTCGGCAGGCGCGACCCCGCGCCCTCCCGGCGCGAGGTGGTCGAGCGCATGCTGCCCTACATCCAGCGGCAACTGGAGCGCGGAACCCGCCTGCATGCCATCAGCCGCCACATGCTGGGCCTGTATCACGGCCAGCCCGGCGGTCGCCTCTGGCGCCGGCGGCTGGGCGAGGCCGCGACACGCAAGGATGCCGGCGTGGCGGATATCCTCGCGGTGCTGCCGGCGGACCCTCGCGCCGCCCCGGTCTCGCAGCCAGCCGGCGAGCCGTGCGGGGTATACTGACCGCCCTTCCCATCAAGGTGATAGAGATGCAAAACACGGAAATGGAAGAACTCTTCTCCCGGCTGATCCAGGGTATCGGCGAGGACGTGACCCGCGAAGGTCTCCTCGACACGCCCAAGCGGGCGGCGGCCGCGTTCCGCTTCCTCAACAACGGCTACAACCGCAGCCTGGAGAATGTCCTCAACAACGCCATCTTCGAGGCCGATACCGAGGACATGGTGATCGTCAAGGACATCGAGCTGTATTCCCTCTGCGAGCACCACCTGCTGCCCTTCATCGGCAAGTGCCATGTCGCCTATCTGCCCAAGGGGAAGGTCATCGGGCTCTCCAAGGTGGCGCGCATCGTCGACATGTACGCCCGCCGCCTGCAGATCCAGGAGCGGCTGACCAACCAGATCGCCACGGCCCTGCAGACCGCCATCAATCCCGCCGGCGTCGCCGTGGTCATCGAGGCCAAGCACCTGTGCATGATGATGCGCGGCGTGGAAAAGCAGAATTCGGTGATGACCACCTCGTCCATGCTGGGCCTGTTCCGCCGGCAGATCAGCACCCGCTCCGAGTTTCTCAACCTCATCAACCGCTAGGCCTGTCGTGGCCGGCCCGCCCCGCCCATCGGCCTGCCGGCCTGCCAGCCGGGACGGACAACCGTCCCGCCGCGCGCCCCCGGCTCCGGTCGCCTGACGATGCGCGCCGCAAGGACCGCCGCCCGCCCGCCCGCCCGCCGTCCGCCCCGGCGGAGACGCTCGTTCCTGGGGGACTTCGCGCGTCTCCTGCTGTATCCGCTACCTTTCCTGCTTGCCGCCCTGGCCGCCTATGTCGACTACCAGGACCGGCTGGTCCGTGAACAGTTCGAGGGCAAGCGCTGGGCCCTGCCGGCCCGCGTCTATGCCAGCCCGGCCGAGATCTTCGTCGGCGCCGCCTACGATGCCGACAGCTTCGAGTGGCTGCTGGGGCAGCTGAAGTACCGCCGGGACGCGCAGCTGGCGACCCAGGGCAGCTATGTCCGCCTGGGTGACGAAGTCGTTTTCAAGACCCGCGAGTTCCAGTTCCCGGACAAGCCGGAGCCGGCGCGCGAGCTACGGGCCCAGTTCACCGACGGGCAGATCATCCTGCTGGAAGACATGAACAGCGGCAAATCCGTTGCCCTGCTGCGCATGGAGCCGCCGCAGATCGGCAGCTTCTATCCGGCCCGGCGCGAGGACCGGGTGCTCATCCAGCTCGGCCAGGCACCGAAGAATCTCCTCAATGCCCTCTTCGCCAGCGAGGACCGCGACTTCTATCGCCATCCCGGCGTTTCCCTGCGCGGCATCCTGCGCGCCCTGTTCGCCAATGTCCGCGCCGGCGGCATCGTCCAGGGCGGCAGCACCCTGACCCAGCAGCTGGTCAAGAACTTCTACCTGTCCTCGGAGCGCACCTGGTGGCGCAAGCTCAACGAGATCGCGATGGCCATCATCCTGGATGCCCGCTACTCCAAGGACGAGATACTCGAAGCCTATCTCAACGAAATCTATCTGGGCCAGGACGGCAGTCGCGCGGTACATGGCTTCGGCCTCGCCAGCCAGTACTACTTCGGCCGTTCCGTCGAGGAGCTGGACCTGCACCATATCGCCCTGCTGGTGGCGCTGGTGCGCGGGCCCTCCTACTACGACCCCTACAGGTTCCCCGAGCGGGTGCAGAAACGTCGCGACCTGATCCTCGACGAGATGGTGGCGCAGGGCTATGTCGCGCCGGAGGCGGCGGCGGAGGCCAAGTCGCATCCGCTGGACGTGGTCGCCGACCCGCACCAGTCGGTCACCCGCTACCCGGCGTTCATGGATCTGGTCCGCCGGCAACTGCAGAAGGAGTACCGCCCCGAGGACCTGACCTCCGAGGGCCTGCGCATCTTCACGACGCTGGACGTGAATCTCCAGCGACAGCTCGAACTCGCCATCACGGCCAATCTCGATGCGCTGGACAAGCGCCGGCGGGCATCCCCGCTGGAAACCGCGGCCATCCTCACGCGCCGGGGTACCGGGGAGATCGCCGCGCTGGCGGGCAGCCGCGATCCCGAGTCCACCGGGTTCAACCGGGCGCTGGATGCCGTGCGGCAGATCGGCTCGCTGTACAAGCCGGTGGTCTACCTGACCGCGCTGGAGGAATCCGACCGCTACACGGTTGCCACCCTGCTGCAGGATTCCGCCATCCAGCTGAAGATCCCCGGCTCCATCTGGACGCCCAAGAACTTCGATGGCCGCGAGCATGGCGCCGTCCCCCTGTTCCGCGCCCTGGCCCATTCCTACAACCTGGCCACAGTGCGGCTGGGCATGGACCTTGGCATCGCCCACACCGCGCAGACCCTGCGCCGGCTGGGGGTCGAGCGGCCGGTCGAGATGGTGCCCTCGCTGCTGCTGGGAACGGCCACGCTCTCGCCGCTGGAGGTCGCCCAGATGTACCAGACCCTGGCCAGCGATGGCTTCGTCACCCCGCTGCGGGCCATCCAGGCCGTGGTGTCGCCGGAGGGCAAGCTCCTGCAGCGCTTCGGTCTCGACGTGCGGCAGGCCTTCGACGCCGCCACGGTCTACATCCTCAATACCCTGCTCAAGGAGGTCATGCGCAGCGGCACCGGCCGGCCGGCGCTGAGCCTGATGCCGGCCAGCCTGCAACCGGCCGGCAAGACCGGCACCACCAACGACCTCCGCGACAGCTGGTTCGCTGGCTTCACCGGCGATTACCTGGGCGTGGTCTGGATCGGTCGGGATGACAACCAGCCGACCGGCTACACCGGCGCGGAGGGCGCGCTGCGCATCTGGGCGACGGTGATGCAGCGGGTCAGCCGCGAACCGCTGGAACTCGACCGGCCGGACAACGTCGATCTCCTGTGGGTCGATGCCCAGCGCGGCGGCCGTTCCGCGGAAGGCTGCCCGGGCGTCATCCGCCTGCCTTTCCGGCAGGGCACCGAGCCCGACCGCAGCGCCAGCTGCGGCGGCAAGCCCGCGAAATCCCCAGCATCCGCCGACGATCTGTTCTGATTGTGTCTGTTGTCTGACTGCCATGACCACGCCCCGACCCGTTCTCATTACCGGCTGCTCCTCCGGCATCGGCTTGTGCGCCGCCCACGGCCTGCGCGCGCGTGGCTTCCGCGTCTTTGCCTCGGCCCGCCGCGACGAGGATGTCCGACGCCTGGCCGACCTCGGCTTCGAGGCGGTGCGGCTGGACCTGGCCGATTCGGCCTCCATCCAGGCCGCCGTGCAGGCCGTGCTGGACGCGACCGGCGGCACGCTGTACGGACTCTTCAACAATGGCGCCTATGGCCAGCCCGGCGCCGTCGAGGACCTCAGCCGCGAAGTGCTGCGCGAACAGTTCGAAACCAACCTGTTCGGTACCCATGAACTGACCCAGCGCGTCATTCCGGTCATGCGCCGCCAGGGTGGCGGTCGCATCGTCCAGAACAGCTCGGTGCTGGGCTTTGCGGCGATGCGCTTCCGCGGCGCCTACAACGCCAGCAAGTACGCCCTGGAGGGGCTGGCCGACACGCTGCGGCTGGAACTGGCCGGCAGCGGCGTGCAGGTGTCGCTGGTGGAGCCGGGACCGATACTGAGCCGGTTCCGCGACAATGCCTTCGCCAAGTACCGGCAGCACATCGACCCGACGCACAGCCCGCACCGCGAGACCTATCTCGCGATGGAGGCGCGCCTGCAGAAGACGGGGCCGGCCGTGCCCTTCACGCTGGGACCCGAGGCAGTGGTCGCCAAGGTGATCCACGCGCTGGAGTCGCCACGGCCGAAGGCCCGTTACTATGTGACCTTTCCCACCTATCTGTTCGGCGCCCTCAAGCGCGTCCTGCCCACGCGGGCCCTGGACTGGGTGCTGGGCAAGGTGGGCTGAAAGGTTTTCGCTGTGACCGACCCAACGCATGACCGACGATGAAGATGCTCAACTATGTCCTGCTGATCGTTGCCGGCGCCATCGGCATGTCGCTGCTGGATGGCGATCCCACGTCCGTCTCCCTGGAGGAGTGGGCCATTTATGCGGTCATGCTGTATGCCTCGTGGCGGCTGGTTCAGGCCCTGATCGAGTACATCCGCGATCACGAGGGCGGCATCTGAGCCTGCCGTCCGCGTCGCGGTGGACGGCTAGCTTGCGAGCGGGAACAGCCTGAGATGGGCCGGCGCGACCCGCGCCAGCCGTAGCCGCGCGCCGCGAGCGGGTGCCGCGCCGCCGGGCCAGCGGACGATCCAGGGCTTGGCATCCGGTGCGGCCGGCAGTTCGCTGGCCGGCCGGCAGTGCACCAGCGTTTCGTGACCGAGATACTCGCTGGCGATCACCTCGACCGTGAAGCCCGCCTCGTCCGCCCCGGCCGCCCGGAGATGGTCCGGGCGGATGCCGGCGAGGCAGACAGGCGGCGCCATGCCGGGCGGTGGCAGCCGGTGCAGCAGGGCGCTGGTTTGCTCGGGACTGGCCGTGGCGACCGGCTGGTCGCCGACCATCACCCGCCCGGCGCCATCCGCTGCCGGCAGCAGGCTTGCCCGGAACAGATTCATTGGCGGACTGCCGATGAAACCGGCGACGAAGGGGGTGGCGGGTGCGTCATACAGCGTCTGCGGGTCGGCCAGCTGTTCCAGTTCGCCGCGATTCAGCACGGCGATGCGCTGGCCCAGCGTCATGGCTTCCACCTGATCGTGGGTGACGTAGACCATGGTGGTGCCGGTGCGCTGCTGCAGGTCGCTGATTTCCGTGCGCACCTGGGTGCGCAGCCTGGCGTCCAGGTTGGACAGCGGCTCGTCCAGCAGGAACACCGAAGGTTCGCGCACCAGCGCCCGCCCCATGGCCACCCGCTGCCGCTGTCCGCCGGACAGCTCGCGGGGCAACCGCTCCAGTACGCCACCGAGGTCCAGCAGTTCCGCCGCCCAGCGCACGCGGCGCTGCCGTTCCGGCGGCGGCAGTCGGCGCATCTTCAGGGGGAATGCGAGGTTCTCCCGTACCGTCATGGTCGGATACAGGGCGTAGTCCTGGAACACCATGGCAATGTTGCGGGCCTGCGGCGTCAGGTCGTTGGCGACCGCGCCGTCGATCAACAAGGTGCCGCTGCTGATGGCTTCCAGACCCGCCAGCAGGCGCAGGAACGTCGACTTGCCGCAGCCCGAGGGGCCGACCACCACCATCAGCTCCCCGTCGCGGATTTCCAGATCCAGTCCGCAAATGGCCGTGCAGCCGTTGGGATAGGTCTTGCCGACCCGTGCGAAACGTATGGTGGCCACGTTCAGGTGTTGTCTGGATCAGGTGGGGTTCGTCGAGGAGGCCGGCGGCCAGGTCCTATACCGCCGGCAGAGGGGCATGACCGCATGACTGGCGGCAAGCGCAAACCTTGTTATGCGTCCTGCTCCTCGAAGAAGTCCGAATCGATATGCTTCAATTCAAGCGTGCGGGATGAGGAGACACCCACGCCGACATCAATCATGAAGTCCGCCAGCTGGGCGCCATCAATGAGCGCTATTCTGGGGTCAATATGCTGTACATAGCTGACAGCCTCTGCCGAGAAACTGCCTGTTGTGATAAAGACACCCTTGCGGGCGCGTTTGCCATGGAGGGCGCCTACGAATTTCTGGATCTCCGGTCGGCCGACGGTTCCCTCCCAGCGCTTTGCTTGCAGATAAACCATTTCCAAGCCAAGCCTGTCCTCAGAGATGATGCCATCAATGCCTTCATCCCCAGACTGACCCACCCGTTCACCGTTGCCGCCAGCCTTCCCGTAGCCCATTTGCAATAGCAGTTCAACGACAAGGTTTTCAAAGAAGCGCGGGCTACATGATTTGACCCTTGCCAGAATTTCTGAAGCCAGATTCTGGCGAATGGTGAGATATGCCGACTCAAGTGCCTCTTCAGGCGACTGGACGCTGTCGGGCTGTTGCTGTTTCTCCTGTGCCTGGTTTGTCGAGCGGCTGCGGAATTCCTGAAATTCCGGATATTGGCCAAGGAACTCTATTGTTATGCTTTCTGGTGGATGTTGCAGAACTTCCCGGCCACGCTGGGTAATGGCAAACTTCCCTCGCGCGGGAGACGCAATCAGGCCGGCTCTTTCCAGATAGACCTTGGCCCACGCCACCCGGTTTGCATACCGTGATTGCTTGCCGCTGGGCAAAAGCTCCTCCTGCTCTTCAGTGGACAGCTGGAAGCCTATAGCCAGGCGAGCACGCGCATCGGCGAGTGACCACGTGGTGCCATCTGCAGCAAGCTTCAGCATGGGAAGGGTCATATCCTGAAATCCTGGTACCGGCATGCATGCCTCAAGTTGTCTGGCTCATGGTTGTGGTTATCGCGTGGTGGACGAGCCGAGAGCCTGGGTTTTTGACCGCCCGGCGCATGGGGTGAGCGATTCCGGACACCCGGTCACGGTTTTTGCGCGATGACATAAAGATGCGGTTCCGGGTACTGGTCATATTCCAGGTGCCGGCACCTGCAGCCGGCGTCCGACAACACGCCGAGCATTCCGGGAATGCCCAGGGTACTGTAATACATCCGGGGCCCCATGGCGGAATCCACCTTTTCCTGCGGGGCATCCAGCCCGCCCATGGTGAAGAGGCAGACACCGCCCGGCATCAGGGCGTCCAGCATCCGTTTCAGGACCGGCTCCTGCTCCGGCAGCGGCAGGTGCCAGAGGCTGTCCCATGCCGACATGAAGACGCCTTCCTCTGCATGAGCGCCAGCTTCTGCGGAAAGAGTTCGGAGGGGCTGACCAGAGCGCCAGCTTCTGCGAGGAATTCGGGGTGGAGGACTGAGTCGGCCGGCTCAGGTAAGAGGCGGAAAGACCTTCTGTCCGAACCCACTGCGCATGAAAAAGCCCGCGCGAAGCGGGCTCTTCCCTCTGCTATCTGCTCTTACTCGCCGAGGCAGAGCAGGGTGATCAGAACCTGTTTATCTTCAGGAACTGGCAGGTATAGGAGCCTACCTTGATCGTCGTACCCGCTCCCTTGAAAGCAGTTGAGGTCGACCCGCTCCGGGTCATACTCCGGGGTGCCGTAGCTATAGCCGGGGAGATCGGCGAACCGCCAGGGGACTGCCCTGTCACACCGCACCCACCTTTCTGTACCGGCAGGCTGTCGCACCTCGATGCTGCTCATACCGATGGTCCCCTTCGGGCTGCAGGCCGGCCCGACTATCGTCTCCTGTGCAGCTGTCCCCGCTTTCACTGTCAGTTCCTTCCTCACCGCCCACACCGGCAGACTTCCACCTGGCGCCGGCGCATCCGCTCCCGCTGTCACCAGCATCTGTCTCTGCTCCTTGGCGTTGCATTTGGCCACGAGCCGGGCCTTGCCCGTGTTCGGGTTGTAGCAGATGGGTATGTCCGCGTGGGTGACCAGCGGAATGAATAGAAAGGCGAGCAGGGGAAGAGCAGATTTCATGCGGTCTCCGAAGGTTCGGTGAATAGGAGGGTGAATAGGAAGGAGCGCTGATTACAGCTTCCCCGCTGCCTGCTTGGGGTCAACCAGCGGGGTGCCTTCAACCTCAAACCCCGTGATTCCGAAGAAAAGGGTGATCCGTTGATTGATCACACCATCTGTCAAGGCCACCGCCCCAGGCGTGGATTCTATGGCTTTGTCGATGGCCGTCTTGGCGTTCGGGATGCCGAACGGGAGCAGGACGACCGGCACGATGTCCTCACCCTTCACTCGCTTCTGAACCCTCTTCAGGTCTGCGCTGCGACTCAGGTCAATGTTCTTGGTAGACAGGACAGTGAAGTCAATGACTCGCTGGGAGCACCCAGGCAGCAGTGCTGCGGCGAGGATAGCGGCTGTCAGTTTTTTCATAAGTGGTTCTCGAATGGTTGGCTGGTGAATATAACCATTGGTTTGGGGTAGGTCAAAACCGGACATAGGTCAACGACACTATCTCACCCTCCCCGTAAAATCGGCAGGGCAAGCAGCAATTGCCTGCCCTCCTCTGCAGCACCAGAGGACTCAGCCCATCCGCGGTGCAAACCGATCAGAAGAACCTTAACCGGATGGGCTTCTACCTTGGAGATAAGGGTATAGC